>NZ_JBHUXV010000097.1:0-36985 GCF_042669125.1 Streptomyces sp. NPDC057253
GTGCGGAGCTGGTGGAGCTGCCCGCGGTGCTGTTGCCGGTCCGCGCCGCGCTGCCGGTCCTCACGCGTGCGCGTGCCTCCGCGCAGGGACATCGGGCGACCGAGTTCTGGGGCGCCGCGGCGGTACTCGCCCTCCAGTGCGTGGCGCGCGGGCTGCTGCTGCCCGGCCTGTCCCCCACCGACCACGACGCCTGGCGGATCGGCCCCTTGGGCACGGCGGACGTCGCTCGCGTCCGCCGGCTCGCGGCCGCGATGCCGCCCGAGGCGCACGCCGTTCCCCTGAGCGGCACCGGGCCGCTGCGACTGCCCGAGCCCGAACAGCTGCTGCGGGACTTCCTGGACGCCGTCGCGGACACCCTGCCCCGCTCCCCCGCGGCGCCGCTCGTGACCGGCGGGCCCGTCTACGCGGCCCAGGAACCGCAGCACGTGCCCGAGCAGCGCGCGTGGGCGGCGGACGTCGCCGCGGGCCATGACGCGGGCGTACGTGTCTCGTTGCGGATCGAGGTCCGGGGCCTGGTCACCGACAGCGCAGCCCACGGTCCGGGCGCGGATGAGGCACCTTCCTTCCGGGCCGTTCTCCAGGTGCACGACGTGAGCGATCCGACGGTCGTCGCCGACGCCGCCGAAGTGTGGGCGGGAACCGCTGCCTTCGGCTCACGCGCGCGCATGGACGTCCTCCTCGCGCTCCGCCGTGCGGCGCGCGCCTGGCCACCGCTCGCACCGCTGCTCTCGGACCCGGTCCCGGACGCCGTGGAGCTCGTCGACGAGGAGGTCACCGACCTCCTGGGCCCGGGCGCCCGGGCTCTCGCCGACATCGGGGTCGAGGTGCACTGGCCCAGGGAGTTGGCCAGGAACCTCACCACGCGCGCGACGGTCGGCCCGCCGGACGACGGGGTCGGCTCGGGCGCTCCGTCGTTCCTGTCGGCCGACGCCCTGCTCGCGTTCGACTGGCGGTTCGCGTTGGGCGACCGGCAGCTCACGCGCGAGGAGCTGGACCGGCTCGCCGAGTCGAACCGCCCTGTCGTGCGGCTGCGCGACCAGTGGGTGCTGGTCGACCCGCGCGAGGTGCGCCGTGCACACGCCCGGCAGGACCACAAGGTGACGCCCGTCGACGCCCTGAGCGCCGCGCTGACGGGCTCCGCCGAGGTCGACGGCCGCAGGGTCGACGTACAGCCCACCGGCTGGCTGGCGGCGCTCAGGGACCGGCTCGCGGACCCGGAGGGTCAGGAGCCGGTCCCGCAACCCGCCGCGCTCGCCGCCACTCTGCGCGACTACCAGCGCCGTGGCCTGAACTGGCTGGCCCGCATGACCTCCTCGGGGCTCGGCTGCTGTCTCGCCGACGACATGGGGCTCGGCAAGACGATCACCTTGATCGCGCTGCATCTGCACCGGCAGAGCGACGGCGCGTCCGCCGGCCCCACTCTCGTGGTGTGCCCGACGTCCCTGATGGGCAACTGGCAGCGCGAGATCGAGAGATTCGCCCCGGGTACGGCGGTGCGCCGCTTCCACGGCCCGCGGCGCGACCTCGACGGCCTGGCCGACGGGGAGTTCGTGCTGACCACGTACGGCACCATGCGGCTGGACGCGCCCCGTCTCGCCGACGTGGCCTGGGGAATGGTCGTGGCGGACGAGGCGCAGCACGTGAAGAACCCGTACTCGGCGACCGCCCGGCAGCTGCGCTCGATCGGGGCACGGGCACGTGTGGCGCTCACCGGCACTCCGGTGGAGAACAACCTGTCGGAGCTGTGGGCGATCCTCGACTGGACGACTCCGGGTCTGCTGGGCCGGCTCGGCACGTTCCGCGAGCGGTACGCGCACGCCGTCGAGAGCGGCCGGGACCCCGCCGCCGCGGAGCGTCTGGCCCGGTTGGTGCGGCCCTTCCTGCTGCGCCGCCGCAAGTCGGATCCGGGCATCGCTCCGGAGCTGCCGCCGAAGACCGAGACCGACCGTGCCGTGTCGCTCACCCCGGAACAGGTCGGCCTGTACGAGGCCGTGGTGCGGGAGACGCTCGCGGAGATCTCCGCGGCGGACAGCATGGCGCGCCGCGGGCTGATCGTGAAGCTCCTGACCGGCCTCAAGCAGATCTGCAACCACCCGGCGCAGTTCCTCAAGGAGGAGCGGCCCACCATCGCGGGCCGCTCCGGGAAGCTGGAACTGCTGGACGAGCTCCTGGACACGATCCTCGCCGAAGGGTCGAGCGTGCTGGTGTTCACGCAGTACGTGCGCATGGCCCGCCTGATCGAGAGCCATCTGGCCTCGCGCGGTCTGCCCTCGCAGTTCCTGCACGGGGGGACACCGGTCGCCGAGCGCGAGGCGATGGTGGGGAGGTTCCAAGAAGGTGAAGTGCCCGTGTTCCTGCTGTCGTTGAAGGCGGCGGGCACCGGTCTGAACCTCACCCGGGCCGAGCACGTCGTGCACTACGACCGCTGGTGGAACCCGGCCGTCGAGGCACAGGCCACCGACCGCGCGTACCGCATCGGACAGACCCGTCCCGTGCAGGTGCACCGGCTGATCGCCGAGGGGACGATCGAGGACCGCATCGCCGACATGCTGCACCGCAAACGGGAGCTGGCCGACGCGGTGCTCGGTGCCGGCGAGGCGGCCCTGACCGAGCTGACGGACGCCGAGCTGGCCGATCTGGTCGAACTCCGAGGGGGCGCACGATGACGGGACACGACGACGGCGCGGAGCGCACGTTCGCGGCCCTGCCGCCCGCGCAGGGCAGAGGTTTCGCGCAGACGTGGTGGGGCCTGGCCTGGTTGCGGGCGCTGGAGGACACCGCGCTGGACTCGGGGCAGGTGAAGACGGGCCGTCGGCTGGCACGCGCGGGTGCGGTGGGCGCGGTGTCGGTGCGCGCGGGACGCGTCACGGCCGTCGTCCTCGACCGCGACCGCACCCCGCACCGCGCCGACGTCCTGCTGGCGGAGCTGTCGGCCGAGCAGTGGGACCGTTTCCTCGACCTGACCGTCGAACGATCCGGTCACCTCGCCGCGCTGCTGGACCGCGAGATGCCCACGCACCTGGTCGAGGACGCGGCGAGCGCCGGCATCGAACTGCTGCCGGGGCTGGGCGACCTGGAACCGGAGTGCGACTGCGGCGCCTGGGACCACTGCGGGCACACGGCGGCCCTCTGCTACCAGATGGCCCGTCTGCTGGACCAGGACCCCTTCGTCCTGCTGCTGATGCGCGGCCGCGGCGAGCAGAGCCTCCTGGACGCCCTTCAGGCCCGCTCCGCCGCGCCCGTGGAGGAGGACTCCGCCCCGGAGGGCGTGGACGCCGCCGAGGCGTACGCGGCCGGCGACATCCTGCCTCCGCTGCCCACGCCGACGGAACCGCCCCCGGAGCCCGGCCTTCCGCCCGCGCTGGACACCGACGCACCACCGGAACCGGGAGTGGACCCGGTCGCCGTCCGCCATCTGGCCGCGCGGACCGCCGTAGAAGCGCATCGGCTGCTCGCGGAGGCTCTCCGGCCGTGCTCCGACCAGCACACAGGTGCCGAACTGACGGCAGCTCAGGACGCGGTGCGTCTCGCCGTCGACGCGCCCGACCAAGCCGTGACGGCGCGGCTGGCCGAAGGATCGGGGCGCGATCCCCAGTCCCTGGCGGTCGCCACGCGTGCGTGGAAGCTCGGTGGCGCGGCCGCACTGGCCGTGCTGGAGGAGGAGTGGGCGCCCGACGAGCAAGGTGAGGTTCACGCACGCGCGCGTGCCGCCCTGCACGCGGCCTGGGACGAGGACGAGCGGCCGTCCCTGCGGATGGCCGGCAATCGGTGGACCGTCATGGGTGCGCCCGCCCAGATACGCCTGGGACGGGACGGGCGCTGGTGGCCCTACCGGCGGGAACAGGGGCGCTGGGTGCCCGCGGGCCCGGCCGCCCTGGACCCCGCGACGGCACTGGCCTCGACGGAATCCGCCTCGGCCGAACCTGAGGGGTAGCCCGGCCCCCTCAGGAGCGTGCCGCTGCGCCAGGTCAGGGCGGTCGTCGTCACAGGGACGGGAGGAACGACTCCAGGTCGCTGGGGAACTCGCTCGGGAACTCGCTGGGGATCTCGCTCGGGAACCGCGACGGAAGCTCGCTGGGCAGTTCGCTGGGGAGCTGTGTGGGCAGGCTGAACGACGGCTTGGGAGAGCCGCTCGTGCTGGTCTGCGGAGCGGGGGTCCTGTCCGGTGAGTCGTCGCTGCCCGACGCCATGAAGAACACGACCGTCACCGCGACGGCGGCCACGATCAAGGCGAGCAGGGCGAACAGCGGACCGCGGCGGCGACCAGGGCCTCCGGGCCCGCCGCCCGGGCCTTCGCGGACGGGCGGTATCGGCTGGGTCGAGGGCAGACCCCCGTAGGGGTTCGGGCCGTTGCGCCCGAAGTCGTCAGGAGGTGGTCCGAAGCCACCACCCGGGGGCGGTGTGTCGCCCGGCGGTCCGGGCGGCTGGGGCGGTACCGGCGGCATGGCCATACCGTCCACGGTCGCCGTGAACCGGTCACGGGGCGACCCCCGCGCGGGAGTTGATACGGCCTCATGCCGTGGATCGCATGATTCCGGAACATTCCGCGCGGGGTGACCCCCCACTACGCGTGCGTGCGCCTGACCTGTCGGCCCGTACCCGTGCACTCCGACCGTCGGCACCTGCGTGTGCCGTCAGCGGAGGCCGGTCACGACCGACCGCACGCACGCGTGGGCTTCGTTCAGCCGCGGGCACCCAGGAGGTGGTCCATGGCCAGCTGGTCGAGCTGCTCGAAGGCCATGCCGCGTGCGGCGGCCGCCTCCACGTCGAAGTCCTCGAAGGCGCTGCGGTCCGCGAGCAGCGCCTTGAGGCCGTCCGCCGCCGTCTGCTGCGCCAGCTCGTCCAGTCGAGCGGCGCGCAGCGCCTCCTGGACCTGCGGGTCGGCGCGGAAGGCGGTGGCGCGCTCCTTGAGGATGAGGTAGTTGCGCATGCAGCCCGCGGCCGACGCCCACACGCCGTCGAGGTCCTCGGTCCGCGGCGGCTTGAAGTCGAAGTGCTTCGGACCGGCGTAGCCGGCGCTCTCCAGGAGGTCGACGAGCCAGAAGGCGGCACGCAGGTCACCGGCGCCGAAGCGGAGGTCCTGGTCGTACTTGATGCCGGACTGGCCGTTGAGGTCGATGTGGAAGAGCTTGCCCGCCCACAGGGCCTGCGCGATGCCGTGCGGGAAGTTCAGTCCGGCCATCTGCTCGTGGCCGACCTCGGGGTTCACGCCGTACAGCTCGGGGCGCTCCAGGCGCTCGATGAACGCGAGGGCGTGGCCGACGGTGGGCAGCAGGATGTCGCCGCGCGGCTCGTTCGGCTTGGGCTCGATCGCGAACTTCAGGTCGTAGCCCTGCTCGGTGACGTACTCGCCGAGGAGGTCGAAGGCCTCCTTCATGCGGTCGAGAGCCACGCGTACGTCCTTGGCGGCGCCGGACTCGGCACCCTCACGGCCGCCCCAGGCGACGTAGGTCTCGGCGCCGAGCTCGACCGCGAGGTCGATGTTGCGGATGGTCTTGCGCAGGGCGTACCGGCGTACGTCGCGGTCGTTGGCGGTGAACGCGCCGTCCTTGAAGACCGGGTGCGTGAAGAGGTTCGTGGTCGCCATCGGCACCTTCATGCCGGTCGCGTCCAGGGCCTCACGGAAGCGCTTGATGTGACCCTCGCGCTCGCTGTCCGAGGACCCGAAGGGGATCAGGTCGTCGTCGTGGAAGGTCACGCCGTGGGCGCCGAGCTCGGCCAGGCGCTGCACCGACTCGACCGGGTCGAGGGCACGGCGGGTGGCGTCGCCGAACGGGTCCCTTCCCTGCCAGCCGACGGTCCACAGGCCGAAGGTGAACCTGTCCTCGGGGGTGGGCTGGTAGTTCATGACGCGGCTCCTTGCTGCTCCGGACTATTTCGTCATGGCGGTTTACAAATTAGTATGCACACACGTCTCTGGGAAGAGACAAGGTGTCTCCGGGTGGAGACACGAGCCGCATCCGAGGTCATGAGCCGCCGCCGGGTCATGAGCCGCGCACCAAGGGAGAGCCCGATGTCAGCAGCCGAGGGTCCGCTCGTCGTCGGCGTGGACACGTCGACCCAGTCCACCAAGGCGCTGGTGGTCGACGCGGCCACCGGCCAGGTCGTCGCGCGCGGCCAGGCACCGCACACCGTCTCCTCCGGGGCCGGCCGCGAGAGCGACCCGCGCCAGTGGTGGGACGCCCTGTCCGAGGCCCTGCGCCAGTGCGGGGACGCGGCCCGCGAGGCCGCCGCGGTGTCGATCGGCGGCCAGCAGCACGGCCTGGTCACCCTGGACGAACGGGGCGAGCCGGTGCGCCCGGCCATGCTCTGGAACGACGTGCGCTCGGCGACCCAGGCCCGCCGGCTCATCGAGGAACTGGGCGGCCCGAAGGCCTGGGCGGAGCGCACCGGCAGCGTGCCGGGCGCCTCCTTCACGGTCACGAAGTGGGCCTGGCTCGCCGAGCACGAGCCGGAGGCCCTGCGCGCCACGAAGGCCGTCCGGCTGCCCCACGACTACCTCACCGAACGCCTCACCGGCGAGGGCACCACCGACCGCGGCGACGCCTCCGGCACCGGCTGGTGGGCGTCGGCGACGGAGTCGTACGACAGCGAGATCCTCGCCCATGTGGGCCTCGACCCCGCCCTGCTCCCCCGCGTGGTCCGGCCCGGCGAGGTCGCCGGAACCGTCCGCGACGGCCATGACCTGCCGTTCTCCAAGGGCACCCTGGTCGCGCCCGGCACCGGTGACAACGCGGCGGCGGCGCTGGGCCTCGGGCTGCGTCCCGGGACACCGGTGATGAGCCTCGGCACCTCGGGCACGGTGTACGCGGTGTCGAAGCGGCGCCCCGCCGACCCGACCGGCACCGTGGCGGGCTTCGCCGACGCGCACGGCGACTGGCTGCCGCTCGCCTGCACTCTGAACTGCACGCTCGCGGTGGACCGCGTCGCCGCCCTGCTGAACCTGGACCGCGAGGCCGTGGAGCCGGTCTCGGGGGTCACCCTGCTGCCCTACCTGGACGGCGAGCGCACCCCGAACCTGCCGAACGCCTCCGGGCTCCTGCACGGCCTGCGCCACGACACCACCGGCGGACAGCTCCTCCAGGCGGCCTACGACGGTGCCGTGCAGGCGCTGCTGGGGGCGCTTGACCTGGTGCTCGACGCGGACGCGGACCGTTCCACGCCGCTGCTGCTGATCGGCGGCGGCGCCCAGGGCACCGCCTGGCAGCAGACCGTACGACGGCTCTCGGGGCGTCCGGTGCAGGTGCCCGAGGCGAAGGAACTGGTCGCGCTCGGCGCCGCCGCGCAGGCCGCAGGGCTGCTGACCGGCGAGGACCCCGGGGCGGTCGCACGCCGCTGGAACACCACCGCCGGGCCCGTGCTGGAGGCCGTGGAACGGGACGACGAGACGCTGGCCAGGATCGCCGGGGTACTCTCCGACGCGGCGCCGCTGCTGGAGCGGGGGACCTCTGAGAAGTGAGGGAGGCATGACCGCACCGCTGCACGACGCCCGATCGGCCGGCCCGGGGCGCGGCCCGCACGACGCCCGCCCCGCGGGTCCTCCCCGTGGCCTGCCCGACACCCAGCAGGGCATGCGCCGCCGCAATCTGGCCCGCGTGATGCACGCCGTCAGCGCCGAGGGGCCGCTGTCGCGTGCCGCGGTCGCCTCGCACATCGGTCTGACCAGGGCCGCGGTGTCGACCCTCGTCGACGAGCTCATACGCTCGGGGCTCCTGGAAGAACTGGGCCCCGAGCGCCCCGGCCGGGTCGGCAGGCCGGGCTCCGCACTCGCCGTCAGCGGGCGGGGGCCCGCCGGGATAGGCGCGGAGGTCGGCGTGGACCACCTCGCGGTGTGCGCGGTCGACCTGCGCGGAGAGACCCGCGCCCGGGTGGTGCGGTACGGCGCGAACCGGGGCCGCGCGCCCGAGCCGGTACTCGCGGAACTCGCCTCGCTGGTGCGCCAGGTAGCGGCGGAGGCGGAAGGCGAAGGGCTGTGGCCCGCGGGGCTCGCCGTGGCGGTGCCCGGCCTGGTGGCGCGTGACGCGCGGACCGTGGTCCGCGCCCCGAACCTCGAGTGGCACGACACCGACCTGGGCGCTCTGCTGCCTGCGGACTTCCCGCTGACCGTGGGCAACGAGGCCAACTTCGGCGCACTGGCCGAACTCTGGCTCGGCGACGGCACGCCCCACGACTTCCTGCACGTCTCGGCCGAGATCGGCATCGGCGCTGCCCTCGTGGTGGATGGCCAACTGCTGCGCGGCACCCGCGGTTTCGCGGGCGAGCTGGGTCATGTGCCGGTCCGCCCGGACGGTCCCCGCTGCCCGTGCGGAGGGCGGGGCTGTCTTGAGCAGTACGCCGGTGAGGAAGCGGTGCTGCGGGCGGCCGGCCTCGAACCGGGCGAGGACCGGGTCGGACTGCTCGCGCAGCACGCGGCGGACGGCGATGAGGACGTACGAGGCGCCCTGCGCGAGGCGGGAGAGGCGCTCGGTATCGCGCTGACCGGGGCGGTCAATCTGCTGGACCCGGAAGGTGTGGTGCTCGGCGGTGCGCTGGCGGAGCTCGCGCCCTGGCTGCTGCCCTCGCTGCGGGACGAGCTGGCCCGGCGCACCGCCGGTGCGGCCTGTCCGGTGTCGGTGTCGCGGCTGGGTTCGCAGGGGCCGCTGCTCGGGGCCGCCCACTCGGTGGTGCGGGCTGTGCTGGACGACCCGTCGGTCGTGGGCGAACGGGCCTGATCCCCTCGTCACTTCACCCCACCGGGTGAGGGAGTTGTCCACACGTCCAAGGTTGTCCACGGAAACACCAAGCGGTCTTCTGTCCCATCGGCACCCGCCGTACCGTGATTCACGCGAGGCACCCAGCGGCCTCGCACAACGGCGAGCGGGGGGACATGGAGACCGTCGTCGCGGTTGGCGCGGTGCTGGGCTTGGTACAAACCCGACCGAATCGGAGCCGTGCAGCGATGACCGACCCCCGAATCCTGACCGTGCGGCCCGAACCGGGCGAGTACGCCTGGACGTTCGGCGGTGCCCCGCCCGTGGCCCGCATCCAGCCCGGCACCGTCCTCGACCTCTACACGGAGGACTGCTTCGCGGGACGGGTGCGGTCCGAGAAGGACCTGGTGTCCGAGGTCTGCGAGTTCCCCTTCCTCAACCCGCAGACCGGTCCCTTCCACATCGAGGGCGCGGAGCCCGGCGACACCGTCGCCGTGCACTTCGTGTCGGTGGAACCGGCCCGGGACTGGGCCGCGTCCACCACGGTCCCTCTGTTCGGCGCGCTCACCTCCACGCACACCACCGCCACACTTCAGCCCCCGCTGCCGGAGACCGTGTGGATCTGGCAGCTGGACCGGGCCCGGCGCACGGCGATGTTCCGGGCCCACGACAGTGACATCGAGATCGAGCTGCCCATGGACCCGATGCACGGCACCGTCGGAGTGGCGCCCGCCAATCTGGAGGTCCGCTCGGCACTGGTGCCCGACGCGCACGGCGGGAACCTGGACACACCGGAGATGCGGGCGGGCGTCACCTGCTACCTCGGGGTCAACGTGGAGGGCGCCCTGCTCAGCCTCGGGGACGGCCATGCCCGGCAGGGCGAGGGAGAGACCTGCGGGGTCGCCGTCGAGTGCGCGATGAACACCGTGGTGATCGTGGAGCTGCTCAAGGGGCTCGCCACGCCCTGGCCGCGCATCGAGTCGGACACCCACATCATCTCGACCGGCTCGGCCCGCCCGCTGGAGGACGCCTTCCGGATATCGCAGCTCGACCTGGTGCGGTGGTTGGTCCGCGACTACGGATTCAGCGAGCTGGACGCGTACCAGTTCGCGACCCAGGCCGTGGAATCGCCGCTCGCCAACGTCTGCGACACCAACTACACGTGCGTGGCGAAGATCCGCAAGGAATGGCTGCCCGCGCGCGAGACTCACCGCGGAGTGCACGACCGGCTCCGTGAGACCGCGGCGGCCTTTCGGGGCTGAACGCCGCCGACCTGAGAGGCACTTGATCCTTGGAACGCGCCAGACCGCTGTTCGACCGACGGCGGCTGCTGAAGGGCGCCGTGCTGGCCGCCGTACCGTACGCACTGCTTCCCGAGACACGAGCCGAGGCGGCTCCACGGACCGCCGACTACCCCCTCGCCGAGTGGCAGCCGGCCACGTCGTCCAACTTCACGGAGTCGGACCGTCCGTGGTCCTACCGGGTGAACCTGGTGGTCGTCCACGTCACGCAGACCTCCTACACCGAGGCCCTGGACATCTTCAGCAACCCGGCGAAGCAGGTGTCCGCGCACTACGTCGTGCGTTCGGTGGACGGGCACATCGCGCAGTGCGTGCGGGAGGCGGACGTCGCCTGGCATGCGGGGAACTGGGACTACAACACGCACAGCATCGGCATCGAGCACGAGGGGTGGGTGGACAGGCCCGCCTACTTCACCGACGCCCTGTACGAGGAGTCCGCGAAGCTCACGGCGGGGATCTGCGAGAAATACGGCATCCCCCGGGACCGTGAGCACATCATCGGGCACTACGAGGTGCCGGGTTCGGACCACACCGACCCGGGGCCGCACTGGGACTGGACGCGCTACATGAGGATGGTGGAAGCCATGTGAGTCCGCGTCGTCCGGGTGACGCCGGTCGAAGAGGTTGTCCGGGCGGGCACCCGGAGTGACGATGTTCCCAGTCGCATCGCGTTCCGGGGAGGCCGAGTTGTCCGATCCATGGGTGGCCCTGGAGGCGGGGGCCGACCCTGCCGAGCGTGTCCGGATGCTGCTGCGGGCGCACGAGACGTTCACCGAGGCGGGTACGGTGCAGCGGCCGGTGCGCCCGGTGGTGGCGGACTCGTGGCGGCGTTCCGCACGGGCGGGGGTCGGACCCGACGGGACGGCGAGTGTCGAACTCAGCGACGGCGACCTCGGCGCGTACCGGGCCGAGCATCCGCTGGCGCGGGTCATGCCGCTGTTCCGTGAACTGATGGGGACCTTCGCCTCCGACGGGGAGCATCTGCTCGCGGTGTGCGACGAACACGGCAGGCTGCTCTGGGTCGAGGGACACGCGACAACCCGGCGGCAGGCGGGCCGGATGAACTTCGTGCCGGGGGCTCGGTGGTCGGAGACCGCGGTCGGGACGAACGCTCCGGGTACCGCGGTGGCGGTGGACCGGCCGGTGCAGGTGTTCGCGGCGGAGCACTTCATCCGCCGGGTGCAGCCGTGGACCTGCGCGGCGGCACCGGTGCACGATCCGCGGACCGGGCGGGTGCTCGGCGCCGTGGACATCACCGGCGGGGACGGGCTGGCGCATCCGCACAGCCTGGGCTTCGTCCAGGCGGTCGCGCGGGCCGCCGAGTCCCAGCTCGCGCTGTTGCTCCCGCAGCAGCCGGCCACCGACACCCCCGAACTGAGCGCGCTGGGCCGGGACGAAGCGGTTCTCGCGAGGGCCGGCCGCAGGATCAGGCTGAGCCGACGGCACAGCGAGATCCTGGTGCTGCTGTCCCGGCACCCCGAGGGTCTGAGCGGGGACGAGCTGCTGTGCGCGCTGTACGAGGACGAGTCGGTGACGCCGGTGACGCTGCGGGCCGAACTCGCCAGACTGCGCCGGGTGCTGGGGCCGGGGCTGCTGGCGTCGCGGCCGTACCGCTTGACCGTGCCCGTCGAATCGGACGTGGCGGTGGTGGAGCGGCGGCTGGAGAGCGGGGCGGTGACGGGGGCGGCGCGGGGGTACACCGGTCCGCTGCTGCCGGCCTCGCAGGCTCCGGCGGTGGCACGGCTCAGGCGCCGGGTCGCCGACGGGCTGCGCACGGCGTTGATCGCCCGCCGGGATCCCGACCTGCTGGCGGACTGGGCGCACGCGCCGTGGGGCGAGGACGACATCGACGTGTGGCGGGCGCTGGCCGCCGTACGGCCGTCGGCCGGCGTCCGGGCCCGGCTGGCCGCGCTGGAGTCGGAGCTGGCCGCGCCGACGGCAACGTGGTTGCAACGTCCGCGCTCCTAGCCTCACGCGCAGAGCCGCCCAACGGCGGGCGGCGCTGCTGAAGGAGGCTGGCCAGCATGACCCGTTACGCGGCACCCGGCACCGAGGGCGCGATCGTCTCCTACCAGGCGCGCTACGACCACTTCATCGGTGGGGAGTACGTGCCGCCGGCGCGCGGGCAGTACTTCGAGAACCCGTCTCCGGTGAACGGTCAGCCGTTCACCGAGGTCGCACGGGGCACCGCGGAGGATGTGGAGCGGGCGCTGGACGCCGCGCACGCCGCCGCACCGGGCTGGGGCCGGACCTCGGTGACCGAACGCTCCGACATCCTTCTCAAGATCGCCGACCGTATGGAGGCGAATCTGGAGAAGCTGGCCGTCGCGGAGAGCTGGGAGAACGGCAAGCCGGTCCGGGAGACGCTGGCGGCCGACATCCCCCTGGCCATCGATCACTTCCGCTACTTCGCGGGGGCGATCCGGGCGCAGGAGGGTTCGCTCGGCGAGGTCGACGACGACACGGTGGCGTACCACTTCCACGAGCCGCTCGGGGTCGTCGCACAGATCATCCCGTGGAACTTCCCGATCCTGATGGCGGTGTGGAAGCTGGCCCCGGCCCTCGCGGCGGGCAACGCGGTCGTCATCAAGCCCGCCGAGCAGACCCCGGCCTCCATCCACTACTGGATGAGCCTGATCGAGGACCTGCTGCCGCCTGGCGTGGTGAACATCGTCAACGGCTTCGGTGTGGAGGCCGGGAAGCCGCTCGCGTCGAGCCCGCGGGTGGCCAAGGTGGCGTTCACCGGCGAGACCACGACGGGGCGGCTGATCATGCAGTACGCCTCCGAGAACATCAAGCCGGTCACCCTCGAACTCGGCGGCAAGTCACCGAACATCTTCTTCGACGACGTCTGGGCGCGGGACGACGACTTCCGTGACAAGGCGCTCGAAGGGTTCACGATGTTCGCCCTCAACCAGGGCGAGGTCTGCACCTGCCCGTCCCGGGCGCTGATCCAGACCGGCCACTACTCCGAGTTCCTGGAGGCCGCCGTCGCCCGTACCGAACTCATCAAGCCGGGCCACCCCCTCGACACCGAGACGATGATCGGAGCGCAGGCCTCCAACGACCAGCTGGAGAAGATCCTCTCCTACCTGGACGTCGGCCGGCAGGAGGGAGCACGCGTGCTCACCGGCGGCGAACGCATCGAGTACGACGGCGAGTTGAAGGGCGGCTACTACGTCCAGCCGACGATCTTCGAGGGCGACAACCGGATGCGGATCTTCCAGGAGGAGATCTTCGGCCCGGTCGTCTCGGTGACGTCCTTCGCCGACTTCGACGACGCCCTGAAGATCGCCAACGACACGCTGTACGGCCTCGGGGCGGGCGTGTGGACCCGGGACATCAACACGGCGTACCGCGCGGGCCGCGCGATCCAGGCGGGCCGCGTCTGGACGAACTGCTACCACGCGTACCCGGCGCATGCCGCGTTCGGCGGGTACAAGCAGTCGGGGATCGGGCGGGAGACGCACAAGATGATGCTGGAGCATTACCAGCAGACGAAGAACCTCCTCGTCTCCTACAGCCCCCAGAAGCTCGGCTTCTTCTAGGTCCTCAAGTGGGTGGTCCGGAGGCGCTGTTGCTCTTCGGGCCACCCGGCACGGAACTCGACGTTCACCGTCAGGCCGGGCCCGGGCCGAGCATGCGGCGGGAGAGGTCGGCGAACTGGTTCAGTTCGGGCATGGTCCGGTGCTTGCTGTAGGCCAGGGCGACCATGCGTGGTGCGACGCCCTCCAGGGTCAGGTAGGCGACGTCGTCGCGGCGGTAGAAGGCGGCCATGCCGGCCGGCATCACATAACAGCCGGCGCCGGACGCCACCCCTTCCAGGCACTCCTCGATCGTCACCGGGAAGCGCCCGGCGTCCGTCTGCGGTGGGAGGGGTTCGTGCGGCAGGCGCCCGCGCCATTCCGGGACGTCCCGCGGGTCCTGCAACAGGACCAGGTCCCGCAGGTCCTCGACATGCACCGCCTTGAGTTCTGCGAACGGGTGCGTGCTCGGCAGGGCCACCACGCGGGGCTCAGGGAAGAGCGGAACCACCTCGAACATGCCCTCCGGCAACGGCAGCCGGACGTAGCACACGTCGACCCGGCCATCGATCAGGAAATCGGCCTGGTCGGTGATCGACGTGTGCACCACCTCGATCTCCAGTTGCGGCGCCATCGCGGCGAACTCACGCACGATGGGGGTGACGACGATGCCCGGCATGAAGCCGACGGCGAAGTGGTTCACCTCCCGGTTCGCCCTGCGCACCCGCTGCTGCACCGCCTGTGCCATCGCCAGCATCGGCCGGGCGTCCTCCAGCAACTGGTGTCCGGCCCGCGTCAGTACGGTGCCCTGCCGATCCCGCAGGAAGAGGACCACGCCCAGGTCCTCCTCCAACGCCCGGATCTGACGGCTGAGTGCGGGCTGGGTCATGTACAGACGGCTCGCCGCTCGCACGAAGCTGCACTCCTCTGCCACGGCCACGAAGTAGCGCAACCGGCGCAGGTCGAGGTCCATGCGGGTCATGTTAGCCGCGCGCTGGTTATGGCATCTGTCTCAACTTGCCTGGACAGCAGTGGAGTTGACCTGACCCCCGGTTCCGGCGGGAACCGGGGGTGCGTTCAGCGGTCGATGTCCCGGTTGCGCCAGCTGAGTTCGTAGGCCGCCCGGCGAGCGCGCATCAGTTCGCCGAGCGGCCGGTGCTCCGGTGCCGCTGTCCAGGGGTTGAAGCTGCTCCTCTCGACGGTCTCGGCCAGCGCCTGGTCCGGCCCCTGGCGCGGCAGGCGCAGGCGCGCCATGGTGTGCCACGGCGCGTCCCATCGGACCGTGGAGTCCTCGATCGGCGTACGGCTCTCGTCCTCGAAGAACTGGGCCTGAAGCCGGAACTCCAGGTCGCCGTCCGCGAGTCGGCCGTAGATGTCCGCGGCGAGGTCCTTGCGCGCGTCCTTGTTGATCGTCGTCGAAGCCGCGCTCAGCTTCAGCCGGGCCGCGTAGTCGCCGAAGGTCACGGGCATGATGCTGAAGAAGTCGTGCGTGGCGAATCCGCTGAACGGCTTCACCATGTCCCGGACGTTCGCGACGGCACTGCGCGTGAGCCCCGGCTTCATCGTGGCCTTGCGCAGCGCGGCGACGGGCGCACTCGTGGAGAGGTCGACGATTCCGACGACGTCCGCGCTGCCGCTGACCTTGAGGGTCTCCTGGCTGACGAGGGTGAAGTTCTGCTCGACCTCGGGGGACGACGGTGTCGTGGCCCTGAGCACTTTGATCGCGAACCCGCGGATGTCAGGAGCCCGGTCGCTGGAGAAATTCCCGTTGGACAGCCGGACATGGGCCTCGAAAACCGCGGGAGCGGCGAAAATTCCTTGCCGCGCGTAATCAGGAAGACCTTCCTCCACCACGAGGAAGGCCTTCAGTGCGGCCACTTGGTTGCGGTGCAGTGCTCGTCCGGGGCCCTGCTTCTTCAGACGCTTGCTTTGCAGTTCACCGAAAACATGCACCTGTTGTTCGTGCCGGGTCCTCTCGTCGGGCAGGAACACTTCGCGCCATTCAGTGCTTGGCATGGAACAGAACCTTTTCGGAGTTCGGGCCCTCCGTCGGACTGAGGGCCATGACGGTCCGGCGCCGGCATCGGCGCCTGCTGGTCTGCGGCTTTCACCGAGCATCGCGGCCCATGGCTCGGCGCGCCAATGCCGATTGCCCGAACCGTCATGCCGAACCGGCATGACCGGCAGCAGGATCGGCATTGGCGGGACCGAAGCAGCAGCCGCCATAGTCGATTTCGCGAAGCGCTGCGGATCCATACAGAGCCGCGACAAACCCGCGACAAACCCGCGGCAAACAGGGATTCCGTTTCCCTGCGGATTGCACCGCATCCCGATACCGATCCGGTTGCACCACTCGCATCACTCGCACCACTCGCATTAGTTGAGAGGAATCACCACGACATGAAGTCCACCGTTCGCATCAAAACGTTGGCAACCGCCGGACTCGTGAGCGCCGCGGCCGTGGCATCGCTCGCCGTGCCGAACGATCACGCCGTCGCCTCGCCGGTCGCGCACCGCGCCAAGCCGACGGTGGTTCTGGTCCATGGAGCCTTCGCCGACTCCTCCAGCTGGAACAGCGAGATCGGCTACCTGCGACGCCACGGCCACGCGGTCTACGCGATCGACACCCCGCTGCGCGGCCTGGCCTTCGACAGCGCCTATGTCGAGGCACAGCTCAAGACCATCAAGGGGCCCGTGGTCCTGGTCGGCCACTCCTACGCGGGAGAGGTCATCAGCCAGGTCGCCGCCACCACGCCGAAGGTCAAGGCCCTGGTGTACGTGGCCGCTCTCATCCCCCAAGTGGGCGACTCCGCCAACTCCCTGATCGGGCAGTTCCCCGGCTCGCGGCTCACTCCGGAGAACCTGCGCACCGTGCCCCTGCCCGGCGGTGACACCGACGTCTACATCAAGGCCGACAAGTACGGGAGCGTGTACGGCAACGGGCTGTCGAAGCCGGCCATCGAGGTCGCCTCGGTGACCCAGGAGCCGATCGCGTTCTCGGCCTTCAGCGACAAGGCCACGGTGAACCCGCCGGCGAAGACGCCGAAGTGGGCGGTCGTCGCGACCGAGGACCACGCCGTCCCGACAGCCGCCCAGAAGTACCAGGCCGACCGAGTGGGCGCCCATGTCATCCGCGCGCGCTCGGGACACGACGTTCCGTCGATCAGCCCCGCGGCGGTCAACCGTGCCATCGTCGCCGCCGCCGACTCCGTGCACTGACCGACCCAGGCGGCGGGCCGCCCGTAGGCCACGAAGCCGAGCGTGAGGATGGCGCGGGTCTACGCTGGTGGGAATCTTCGAAAGGAAGCCTCCGTGCCCAGCAGCCTCCCGTCGGCGGTGTCGTCATGAGCCGGATCCTGGTGACCGGTTCCGCGGACGGGCTCGGACGGGCCGCCGCCGATTCCCTGCTGGCGGCCGGCCACGACGTGGTGGTGCACGCCCGGAACCCCGAGCGTGCGGCGGATCTCGACTCGCTGGTCGGCCGTGGGGCGCGGCTCGTGGTGGGTGACTTCACGGAGCGGAGTGCCGTACGGCGCATCGCTGCCGAACTCGACGGCGAGCCGCTCGACGCCGTGATCCACAACGCCGGTGTGTGGAGCGGGCCCGCGGTCATGCCGGTCAACATCATCGCGCCGTACCTGCTCACGGCTCTGCTGCCAGGGCCGCGCCGACTGGTGTATCTGAGCAGCGGCTCGCACTACGGGGGCCGCCCCTCGCTCGACGGGGTCGACTGGCGGGGCGGGAGCGCGGGGTCGTACTCCGACAGCAAGCTGTTCGTCACGGCGCTCGCGACCGCAGTGGCCCGGCTGCGGCCGGACGTGCTGAGCAACGCGGTCGATCCGGGCTGGGTGCCGACGAAGATGGGCGGCCCCGGCGCACCGGACGACCTGGAGGAGGGTCATCGCACCCAGGAGTGGCTCGCGGTCAGTGACGAACCGCAGGCCCTGGTCTCGGGCGGCTACTGGTACCACCGTGAGCGGCAGGAGCCGCATCGCGCGGTGCACGACGAGGCGTTCCAGGACCGGCTCCTGGACGCCCTGGCCGAGGAGACGGGCACCGCGCTCTGAGCCGCCCGGCGCGGGCTGATGTCCGTACGTCCACCGGCGCCGGGCAGGACGCTTCTCTCAGCCGCCCCGCCGCACCCGCGCCGCCCTGCGGGCCTCGGCGAGCTTGCGGGCCTCGTCGCTCTTGCGGGACGGGCGGGAGGGCCTGCCGGCGGATCCGCTCTGGCCGTCCTTGGTGCTGCCCAGGCCGCGGAACGGGGCGTTGTGGTTCTTGGGGCGTGCGGCGGCGGGACCGCCGTCGAGCGGTACTCCGGAGGGAGCCTTGGCGCCGGTGATCCGGCTCAACTGCGCCTCGCCGGAGCGCACTTTGCGGACTTGAGGGGTGACGCCTGCGTCCGCCATGACCTCGCTCGTCTCGCGGCGCTGTCCCGACAGGACGAGGGTGACGACGGTGCCGGAGCGGCCCGCCCTGGCCGTGCGGCCCGCGCGGTGCAGATAGTCCTTGGGGTCGGTGGCCGGGTCGACGTTGACCACCAGGTCGAGGTCGTCGACGTGCAGGCCGCGTGCGGCGACGTTCGTCGCCACCAGCGCGGTGACCTGCCCGTCCTTGAACTGGGCCAGCGTGCGGGTGCGCTGCGGCTGGGACTTCCCGCTGTGCAGGGCGGCGGCGGGCACCCCGCTGGCCCGCAGATGCCGGGTGAGCTGGTCGACACCGTGCTTGGTGTCCAGGAACAGCAGGACACGGCCGTCACGCGCGGCGATCTCCGTGGTCACGGCGTACCGGTCCGGGCCGTGCACGACGAGGACATGGTGCTCGATGGTGGCGACCGCGCTGGACGAGGGGTCCACGGAGTGGACGGCGGGATCGCGCAGGTAGCGCTGGACCAGTTGGTCGACGTCCCGGTCGAGGGTGGCGGAGAACAGCATGCGCTGCCCGTCGGGACGGACCTGGTCCAGGATCTCGGTGACCTGGGGCAGGAACCCCATGTCGCACATCTGGTCGGCCTCGTCGAGGACGGTGATGCGCACCCTTCCCAGGCGGCAGCCCTTGCGCTCGATGAGGTCGTGCAGCCGGCCGGGGGTGGCGACGACGATCTCGACGCCGTCCCGCAGCGCGGCGGCCTGCCGGCCGATGGACACGCCGCCCACCACGGTGGCGAGCCGCAGCCCCAGGGCCTCGGCGTACGGGGTGAGCGCCTCGCCGACCTGCTGCGCCAGCTCCCGGGTGGGCACCAGCACGAGCGCCAGCGGCTCCTTGGGCTGGGCGCGCCGTCCGGCCGTACGCGCGAGCATCCCGAGGCCGAAGGCGAGTGTCTTGCCCGAGCCCGTGCGGCCGCGGCCCAGGACGTCGCGGCCCGCGAGCGCGTTCGGCAGCGTCGCCGCCTGCACGGGGAACGGTACGGTCACGTCGTGCGCGTCGAGTGTCCGCAGCAGCTCCGCGGGCAGCCCGAGCCGGGCGAAGGACACAGGTGCTGAATCGCTCACAGAGAGCCTTCCTCCGAGGGGACCGTACCGAGGAAGGCGCGGCGGGGACGCGGCCACCGGCCCGGACGCCGAACGACGCACCGGCACGGCGGCACTGCAAACGCCCGACACTAGCACGCGCCGGTGTCCCGCTAGGGGCGCGCGGTCAGGGACAGGTCGGCGTAGAAGATGTCGTGGTCCGAGACCTCGGTGGTGCGGACGTGGTGGCTGAGAGGGGCGACGTCGCGGAGGAAGACGTAGTCGAACTTGCTCTGCCAGTCGGTGGTCGGCTCGCAGGGGCCGCTCCGGGAGGGGTGGCACTCGGGGTCCGCGTCCGCGGCCAGTTTCCACATCGGGGCGAGTTCGGGGGCGTACGGCACCGCGTTGAAGTCGCCGATGACGATCACGCGGTCGTACCGGGCGACCTCGGCGGCGAGGACGCGGACCTGCTCCGCCCGGACCTCCTCCTGGCGTCGTTCGGCGAGGTGGGTGTTGAAGAGCCGGACCGGGCGGCCGCCCACCGTGGTCGTGACCTCCATGTACCCGCGGTCCTCGGAACCGCCGTCGGGATACTCCTCGGCGACGACGTGGGTCATCGGGGCCGCCGAGAGGATCGCCTCGCCGTAGCCGCCCGGGTTCCACGGTGCTCCCCCGCAGCGGCCCCAGCTCTGCAGGACCGGCCCGTACTCGACGTGGTAGACGAGCCCGTGGAGGTTCTCCAGATAGTCCCGGATCTTCGCGACGTCGCCCACGCACGCCTCCTGCAGGCCGACGACCTGGGGCGCGTACTTGGCGATCTCGGCGGCCCGGTCGTCGTTGCCCGTCTCGCAGGGGTTGCAGAGGTTCCAGGTCATGACCCGGTTCGGTACGACGTCCTTGACCGGCTTGACCGGCGCGGACCCGGCGTCGAGGGCTCCGCTTGGCGCGCTGGGACCGGAGAGCACCATCCAGGCCACGACCATGGCACCCACGAGCAACCACGTGCTCTTTCCGAGCACCATTGCCTCCTCGACGTGGATCCACAGGACGACTGACGTCTACGTGAGCGATTTTATGGGACCCGGCTCACGCCTTGTCGCGCAGTCGTGCCGCACCGCCCTCCCGCTGGACGTGCGCCTCGGCGAGGAGGAGGTAGGCGGCGGCTGTCCAGGTGTAGGCGCGGTCGCGCAGCCCCGTGCCGGTCAGGGCGTCGAAGTTCTCCGCGAAGCCGTGGCTCTCGCACAGGGCGCGGAAGCGGGTGCTGATCTCGTCCGCCAGCCGAGCGTGGCCGCCGCGCCGCAGACCGTCCTCGACCAGGATCGTGGCGGGGGCCCAGATGGGGCCGCGCCAGTAGCCGTCGGAGAGGTAGTGCGGCGAGTCCGGCCGCTCGGTGGCCAGGCCGTACGGGGTCAGATGGGCCTCGATGCGGTCGGCCAGCACGGCTCCGATCTCGCGCGGCAGATGCTCGCCCAGCACCACGGGCATCAGGTCGAGCAGGCTGGACGTGCTCCAGCTGTCGCCGCTGTCGACGCCCCGGGCGACGAACCGGTCGCCCGTCCAGAGCTGGTCGAGCATCGCCCGTTGGGTCTCCTCGGCGGCCCGGGTCCATCGCTGAGCGTCCTCCGGTCGGTCCAACAGGGCGGCCAGGGCGGCGAGTTCACGGAGCTGGAGGGTGAGGAAGGCGGCCAGGTCCGCGGTGACGACGACGCGTTCGGGGTCGAAGGTGGTGGCGTTGTCCCAGCCGCTGTCGTTGCCGTGCTGGTAGTGCGGCAGGTCGGCACCGGGGGCGCGCCGGGCGGTGAGCCAGAACTCCGTCCAGCGTTCCAGCCTGTCGTACGTCATGGACAGTTCCGCCGGGTCGGGAGGCGTGCGCAGCCGACGGCGCAGCAGGCCGAACGTCCAGCCGTGGATGGGCGGTTTGACGAAGTTGTGGAGCACCTCGGAGTGGGTGACCGAGTCGGGCAGCGCCCCGGTCTCGTCCTGGTGGTCGAAGGGCAGCTGGAACTGGTCCCGGGCCAGTTCGGGGCAACCGGGCGCCAGGGCGAGGGCGTTGAAGCAGTGGTCCCAGCTCCAGACCTTGTCCATCCAGTGCTTGGACATCAGGACACCGGGCCGGGTGACCAGACCGGCCGGGCGGACGGTCGCCGACCACAGCACGTAGGCGGCGAGTTCGGCGGCCGGGGTGGCGGACGAACGCCAGGGGGCCACGGTGTCGGCGAAGTCCGCGAAGGAGTTCCGCGCGGCCTCGACCACCTTGGCGAAGGCCGCCGTCGGGACATAGGGCGGCCGGGCCGTGTCCAGCTCCTCGACCGCGAGTTCCCAGGTGTCGCCCGTGACGGTGAGGCCCCGCTCGGCGGTGCCCAGCGCCTGACCGCCGAACACCTCGGCCACGCTGCCGGCGAGGACGGTGACGCGGTAGCGGCGGCCGGTCTCGTACGACGTGAACACGTGGGCGTCGGCGGCCGGTTCGCGGTAGAAGTACGTGCCGCTGAACGGGGTCAGCGTCCGGGCCGCCGCCGAGATCCGCAGGGGCAGGCCGGCACCGCGCAGTCGTACCGTGTCCGGCGACTCGTAGGCGAGATCGACCCGGCCGTGATCGAGCCAGCCCTCCGGCCCGGTCCAGCTCAGCAGCCCGGGTGTCGCCTCGATCCGGGTCCCGGCCCGCTCGCCCGTCGCGGGGTCGACTGGCACGAGGCTCAGGACGGCGTGCATGCCGTTCTGGTGCGAGACGAGGTGGAGGTCCTCGGCGCGCGCCTTCTCCGCCAGTACGGGGGAGATGCCGAACCAGGATCCGTAGGTGCTGAACGGGATGTCGTGGACGGAGAAGGCCGGGCCGGAGCGGTCGGCGGTCATGAAGAGGCACTCGTTTCTCGAGCAGGGATCGTCACAGGACAGGGGTCGTCAAAAGAAGAGGGAGGTGCAGCGGTTCTCAGTCCTTGACCGCGCCGGCCGTCACACCCGCGGCGACATAGCGCTGGGCCAGGACGAGGATGACCGCGGCCGGCAGGGAGGCCACGACGGCGGTGGCCATGATGGCGTTCCACTCCTGGTTGTTGTTGCCGATGTAGTGGTAGATGCCGAGCGTGATGGGCTCGTGGGCGCCGCCGTTGACGAGGGTCCCCGCGAAGACGAAGTCGGACCAGGACCACAGGAACGCGAAGAGGGAGACCGTGACGACGGCGTTGCGGCTCATGGGCAGGACGACCGACCAGAAGGTGCGCAGGGCGTGCGCCCCGTCCACCTGGGCGGCCTGGAGGAGTTCGCCGGGGATGCCGGACATGAACGCGGTGAAGATGAGCACCGCGAAGGGTACGGCGAGGGTGGAGTCGGCGACGATCAGTCCGGGGACGGACTGGAGCAGGCCGAGGCTGAGGTAGATGGCGTAGAAGCCCATCGCCATGATGATGCCGGGGATCATCTGGGCGGCCAGCAGCAGGAAGCCGAGCACTCCGCCGCCGCGCGGGCGCAGCTTGGCGAGCGCGTAGCCGGCCGGGGCGGCCAGGGCCACGGTGAGGACGACGGTGCCGAGGCCGATGACCAGGCTGGTGGCGAGGTAGGGCAACTGCTCGTCGAGGACGGTGCGGTAGCCGGCGAGGGTGCCGTGGACGGGGAACAGGTCGGGCGGGCTCTTGCGCATGTCCTGGTCGCGGGTGAAGGACACGTTGATCATCCAGTACACCGGGAACAGCATGATCACGGTGAACAGCAGACCGAGGGCCGTCTTCAGAGGTCGTGTCATGACAGTGCCTGCTTCCGCTGGACCCTTGCGTAGATCAGGCCGAAGACCAGGGCGGCGACCACCAGCAGGTTGCCCACGGCGGCTCCCGGGCCGAAGGCGGGCAGCAGGTTGCCGAAGCCGAGCCGGTAGGACCAGGTGGCGAAGGTGGTGGAGGAGTCCGCCGGGCCGCCCTTGGTCATGATCCAGATGATGTCGAAGACCTTGAGGGTGTAGACGAGGCCCAGCAGCAGGGTGATCGCGGAGACCGGGCGCAGCAGCGGGAAGGTGATGCGCCAGAAGCGCTGCCAGGCGTTCGCCCCGTCCAGTGCCGCCGCCTCGTACAGGCTTGACGGGATCGACTGGAGGCCGCTGTGGAGCACGACCAGGTTGAACGGGACGCCGATCCAGATGTTCGCGATGATCACCGAGGCCAGTGACCAGGACGGGGACGTCAGCCAGTTGACCGGGCCGATGCCGAGGGCGCTCAGCAGGGCGTTGACGACGCCCGATTCACTGTTGAGCATCCAGGACCAGGTGGACGCCGACACGATCAGCGGCAGCAGCCAGGGCACCAGGAACAGGGCCCGCAGGGTGACGGAGAGCCGGAAGTGCTGGTGGAAGAAGACCGCCAGCGCCAGGCCGATGGCGTACTGGAAGACCAGGCACACGGCGGTGAACACCACGGTGTGCAGCAGGGCGGGGGCGAAGGTCGGGTCGTCCAGGATCTTCCGGTAGTTGGCCAGTCCCGTGAAGGGCGCGTTGCCCTGGACGAAGGAGCGGACCGTGTAGTCGCGCAGGCTCAGGTCGAGGTTGCGGTAGAGGGGATAGGCGTAGAAGAGCCCGAGGTAGAGGGTCACCGGGGCGAGGAAGGCCCAGGCGGCCCACTGCGGGGAGGCGGCCCGGCGCCGGGGTTCGGGGGCCGCGCCCCGGGACTCGGTCCGCGGGGGCGGCACTTGGGTCGTACGGCTCATCAACTGACCCCGAGACGTGCTCACTTGACGGCGGCCTGGGCGTCGGTCAGTGCGTCCTTCGGGGACGTGGAGCCGCTGAGGGCGGACTGGACGGCCTTCCACAACTGCTCCGAGATCTTCGGGTACTTGGTGCCCAGGTCGTCGCTGGTGCGGCCCTTGGCCGTCCGGACCGCGGCGACCCACGGTTTCAGGTCGGCGTCGGCGGCCACCTGCTTGTCCTGGACCTCGGTGGTGGGCGCCACGTAGGACAGGGTGGTGTCCGTGTCGTACAGGTTCTCGGTGCTGGTCAGGCAGGTCGCCAGCTTCTGGGAGGTGGCGTAGCGGGCGGTGTCGTCCTGGACCGGGAGGGTGACGAACTCGCCGCCGGTCGGGGCGGGCGCGGAGCCGCCGGAGGCGCCGGGTATCGGGAGGACGCCGTACGCGAAACCGGCCTTCTTGGCGTTGGCGAGCTGCCAGGTGCCGTTCTCCGCGAACGCGTAGTCGCCGGTGGCGAACTCCTGCCAGCTGGTCGTCTGGGTGTTGTTGAGGACCGAGTTCGGGGCGTAGCCGTCCTTCAGCCAGCCGTTCCACAGCGAGAGCGCCGACTGGCCCTGGGCGGAGTCGAGTCGGGTCAGTTGCGCGCCCGCTCCCCAGAACCACGGCAGGAACTGGAAGCTGCCCTCCTCGGTGCCGATCGCGGAGAAGGTGATGCCCTTCTTGCCGGCCTTCTTCACCTTCTCCAGGGCCGCCGTCAGCGTCGGCCAGTCCTTCACCGAGGCGATGTCCACGCCCGCGTCCTCGAGGACCTTCTTGTTGTAGTAGAGGGCGAGGGTGTTGGCGCCGATGGGCGTGCCGTACGTCTTGCCGCCGGACTGGCCCGCCGCGAGGAGGTTGGGGTCGATCTTCGAGGTGTCCAGCTTGTTCTCCTCGGTCGTGGTGAGGACGCCCGCCTCGGCCAGCGTCGAGACGACCGGGTTGTCGACGACCAGGAGGTCCGGGGAGTTGCCCTGCTGGGCGGCGAGCAGGGTCTTGTTGGCGAGGTCGCTGGTGTCGAAGCCGGTCCGCTTGATCTTCACGCCGGCCTCGGTGCCGCACTTGTCGAGGAGGTTCGTCCAGGCCGAGCCCTTGGTGAACTGCGGGTACGGGTCCCAGACGGTGTACGTGCCGCTGTCGGCCGCCTTCGTCCCGCTGCCGCCCGAGCCGGAACCGCAGGCCGTGGCGGTGGTGGCGACGGCCAGTGCGAGCAGGACCGCGGCGGTCGGACGGCGCCGTCCGGAGAGGCTGTTCATGGTGGACTCCTACGGGTTCGTGGCATGCGGGTGCCGCAGCAGTGGGTCGGGAGGGTGAGAGGGCACGCCGAACGGCGCCTTGAGGCGGTCGGCGCGCTAGGTGCGGTGCTTGGGCGGTGTGCTGGGGTGAGGTGCTGGGGTGGGGTGCCGAGGTGCGGTGCTGAATTGCGGTGCCGGCGTCCGGTACTGCGATGGGGTGCTGACGTCCGGTACTGCGATGCGGTGCTGACGTGCGGTGCCCTGGTACGGGCCGTGATCAGGCCCCCGCGGGCCCGGTGCTGGCGCGCAGCGAGATCGGGGGGATGAGGAGGTGGTGGCGGGGCGGGGCCTCGGGGTGGCCGAGCCGCTCCACCAGCAGGTCGACGGCGAGCCGGCCCATCTCGGCGGCCGGGACGTCGGCCGCGGTCAGCTGCGGGGTCACCGTCTCCGCCCAGCGGTTGGCGACGACGCCGGTGACGGAGAAGTCGCGCGGCACATGGCGGCCCGCCCGGGCGAGCCCCCGGTAGAGGCCGCCCAGTGCGGCCTCGTTGAGGGTGACCAGGGCCGTGGTGGCCGGGTCATCGTGCAGGATCCTCTCCACACAGGCCTGGCCCGCGGCCGCGTCGTCCGCGCAGCAGTACGTCCGGACCGTCAGCCCGCGTTCGGCCGCGGCCTTCGTGAAGCCGTCCAGCCCGCGGTGCGCCGACTCGTAGCCGGTGCGCAGGAGTTGCTCGGGCCGATTGACGAACGCGATCCGGCGGTGGCCGAGATCCGCGAGGTGGTGGACGCACGCCGCCGCCAGCGCGGTGTGGTCGAGGCCGACGTACCAGCCGTCCTCCGCGTGGGCGGTGCGGCCGATGGCGACGGAGGGGAAGCCGATCGCGGCCAGGTGGTCGGCCCGGTCGTCCTCCAGCCTGATCTCCATCAGGATCGCGCCGTCGACCCGCCGCTCCCCCAGCAGCCGCTGGAAGGAACGGTCGCTGTCCATGCCGCTGGGCGACAGCAGCACGTCGTAGTCGCAGGCCGCGGCGGCCTCCACCACGCTGCCGATGAAGTCCAGCTGCATCCCGGTGTAGTGGGTGCCGGCCGGCGGGAAGACCAGGCCGATGGTGCTGGTCCGCCCGTTGGCCAGGGCGCGGGCGCTGGCGCTGGGCTGGTAACCCAGTTCGTCGACGACCTGCTGGATCCTGCGGCGCGTGTCCTCGGACACCGGCCGCTTGCCGCTCAGCGCGTAGGACACGGTGCTGCGCGAGACACCGGCCCGCCGGGCGATCTCACCGATGTTCACGGCGACTCCTCGGGACGAGCGACCGGCTGTCGAACCGGTTCGCATGGAAGTGAACGTAGGAACCGGCCGACTGCCTGTCAATACCCGGGACCGAACCGCTGACCGAACGGGGTGACCGTCCAGATCCCCGTGTTCAAGGGATTGCTGGCCTCAGGTCCCGGTGCTAGCTTCGCCGAACCGGTTCGACACAGCCGTAGCACAGCGCCCCGCAGCCCCGCCGCCCAGAGCCGCCACACCTGCCCCCACCCCCCGCACCGAGGCCGTTCCCCCCTTCCACGGGTGCCGGAAGTCGAACCGGTTCGACCATGGAGACGGGCGGGCGGAGCCGGAGCCTGTTCCCCCTCCCCCCGACGATCCCCCGACGATTGAGGACGCATCCATGCCATCCGCTGACAGATCCAGGAGCCGCCGGGCCCCGGCCGGCCTGGCGCTGGCCCTCGGCGCGGGCCTGCTGGCCGCACCCGCCGTCCCCGCGCAGGCCGCCGAGCCGCCCGGCCCCGTCGCCCGCTACACCTTCGACCAGGACGACCTCGCCTCCGGGAAGATCGCCGACAGTTCGGGCAACGGTCTGACGGCGAGCCTGGTGAACGCCGGCACCGCCCAGTCCGTCACGGGCGCCGACGGCGGCAGGGCGCTGGCCCTGCCGGGCGGGGCGCCCACCTCCGACGGCGCGTACGTACGGCTGCCCCGCGAGGTCGTCGGCGACGCGAGCGACCTGACCGTCTCCGCCCGGGTCAAATGGAGCGGCGACACCTCGTCCTGGCAGCGGATCTTCGACCTGGGCACGGACACCACCAGGTACCTCTTCAGCACCCCGTACAACGGCAGCGGGCTGTTCCAGACCTCGGTGACCACCGGCGGAGGCGGCGCCGAGACCCAGGTGCGCGGCTACGCGCCGCTCCCCGCCGACGGCTGGCGCACGGTCACCGTCACCCTCGACACCACCGCCGGCCGGCTCACCACCTACCTCGACGGGGTGGCGGTGTCCTCCGCGGCGACCGCCATCAAGGCCAAGGATCTGCTGAGCGGTTCGTCCACCGCGGCCGGCTACATAGGCAAGTCCCTCTACCCGGACCCGCTGCTCAAGGGCGCCGTCGACGACTTCACGGTGTGGCACGCGGCGCTCAGCGCCGACCAGGTGGCCGGCCTGGTCGGGACCGTGCCGAGCCTCCAGGACCTGTCGAGGACGTCCTTCGACGTCCGGACGACCGACGGAACCGCCCCCTTGCTCCCGGCCGCCGTCCGGTCCTCCTTCTCGGACGGCTACGACCGCGACACGGCGATCGTCTGGGACGCCGTACCGCCCGAGAAGTACGCGAAACCCGGGACCTTCACGGTGGCCGGGACCGCGGCCGGGCGGGCGGTGACGGCGACCGTGACCGTGGTCCGCGAGGGCCAGCTCACCGTCGACCTCGGCTCGGACACCGGGGCGTTCCACGGCGGCGCCTCCGGCACCCTGTACGGCGTGTACGGACCGGACGTGCCCACCAACAACCTCATCGAGGGCATGGGCCTGCGCACGGTCTCCACCAAGGCCCAGGACGGCCCGCAGCACCCCGGCGCGGACGCGCTGGACGTGGTGAGGCCGCTGGCCGACTCCACCGACGGCGATGTCTACATCTACATGACCGACATCCACCGCGGCTTCCCCTACGAGTGGCCGGGCGACACCCCGGCTCAGAAGCTCAAGCTGTACGAGGAGAAGATCGCCAAGCAGGTCGACCAGGTGCTCCAGTTGCCGAAGCAGTACCAGGACAACATCGTCTTCGTGCCGTTCAACGAGCCCGAGGGCAACATGTTCGGCACCGGGCAGTGGAGTTACGACAAGGTCAGCTGGCTGAGCGACCCCGACGACTACTTCGCCGCCTGGGACTCCGCGTACCAGCTCATCAAGGGGAAGATGCCCGACGCCCGGATCGCCGGGCCCAACACCAGTGTCCTGTACGACCAGGTGAAGGGGTTCCTCACCCACACGCTGGCCGCCGGCACCCTCCCGGACGTCATCACCTGGCACGAGCTGAGCCACCCGGAGGCGGTGCGCGCGAGCTTGGCCAAGTACCGCGTGTGGGAGAAGGAGTTGTTCAGGGGCACGGCTCGCGAGGGCACCCGACTCCCCGTCAACATCAACGAGTACGCCTTCAACTACCACACCTCCGTCCCCGGCCAGATGATCCAGTGGGTGTCCGCGATCGAGGAGTCCAAGGTGGACGCCGACATCGCGTACTGGAACATCGACGGCAACCTCTCCGACTCGGCGGTGCAGTCGAACCGGGGCAACGGCCAGTGGTGGCTGCTGAATTCCTACGCCTCGATGAGCGGCCACACCGTCTCGGTGACCCCGCCCTTCCCCGGCCAGAACTACACCATGCAGGGCGTGGCCACCCTGGACGAGAAGAAGAAGCAGGCCCGGCTGCTGTTCGGCGGCTCCACCGGCAAGGGCCACATCACCTTCGCGGGCGTACCGAGGAAGCTCTTCGGCACGAACGTGCACGCCTGGGTGCGTGAGATCGAGTGGAGCGGGCAGATCGGCGACAACTCCGGTCCCAAGCTGCTCACCGAGCGGAACCTGAAGGTCGCGGACGACGGCACGGTCACCGTCGACTTCGGCGACGGCACGCTCCCGACGCTGAAGGAGTCATCGGCGTACGAGATCGTCCTCAGCCCGGCGGGCCGGGCGAAGGGCACGCAGACCGCGCCGGTGCGCTGGCAGGGTTCCTACGAGGCGGAGGACGCGGCGCACACCGGGTCCGGTTACTCGAAGAACGGCCCCGAGGGCTCGACGTCGGACGTGTCGAAGTTCTACACCTCCGGCGGGTACGACGTGGGCGGGCTGCGCACCGGCTCGGACGTCACGCTCGACTTCCCGGTGGACGTGCCCGAGGACGGCACCTACGACCTGAGCGTCTTCGCCAACTCCCTCAACACCTTCGACAAGGTGAAGGAGCAGGGTCCCACCAACGTCTTCCTGCGGGTGGACGGCCAGGCCGCCGGCGAGCAGGAGCTGTATCTGCCGCTGGGCTACAAGTGGGTGGTGTGGGACCACACCGACACCAAGGTGAAGCTCACCAAGGGCCGGCACACCCTGACGCTCGCCGCGAAGAGCCTGGACGGCAGGCGTGCGACGAA
This sequence comes from Streptomyces sp. NPDC057253, assembly GCF_042669125.1. Lineage (NCBI taxonomy): Bacteria > Bacillati > Actinomycetota > Actinomycetes > Kitasatosporales > Streptomycetaceae > Streptomyces > Streptomyces sp. NPDC057253. The sequence goes on from NZ_JBHUXV010000097.1 coordinate 29,313, forward strand.
GGGGGACGCCATCGTGGACCGTCTCACGCTGTCCCTGCCGGACGCGTCCGCCGGCACCCGGGTGTACGAGGGTGAGTTGGCGTGGCTGGGCGGTGGGGCGCGGCCGGTGTACGACCTGCCCAAGTCGGCGGCCACCGGTTCGGGCGCGGCCAGGCTCGCGAAGGACCAGACGGCCACGTTCTGGGTCTACTCCCCCGCCGACCGCGAGGCCACGCTCAGGGTCGACACCCTCGGGGGCGCGGACGGCCGCCTCTCGGTGAACGGGCACGAGGTGCTGCGGCTGGCCAAGGACCGGCGTGCGGTGGCGGTCTCGCTCTCCGGCGGGGTCAACAAGGTGACGCTGACCGGCGGTTCGGCCCCGACGCTCGTGGACCGGCTGACGGTCACGCCCACCGAGGGCGCGCTGCCGGTGCAGACGTACGAGGCGCAGGACGCCGTCCTCGCGGGCTCGGCCACGCTCACCCCGCTGTCGCTCGCGACCGACGGTACGGCGATCACCGGCATCGGTGGCGATCCGGGCAACGGCAACACCGCGACCTTCGACGTCACCGCGGACAGGGCGGGCCTGTACGCGTTGCGCGTGCGCTACTCCAACCCCGAGCAGTCGGAGGCCACCCACTACAACCCGGACCCGCTGGCCCGGCACGCGGACATCTCCGTCAACGGGGGCGCGGTCCGGCGGGTCGGTTTCCCGCACACCTTCCACCAGAACGACTTCTGGGAGCTGACCGTCCCGGTCACCCTGAAGAAGGGACGGAACACGATCTCCTTCCGCTCCGAGGAACTGCCCAACTTCGACGGCACGACCTACGCCTCGGACACCTTCCCCGGGGTGCTGCTCCGCTCCCGGTACGCACCGCTGATCGACCGGATCGCGGTGGCGCCGTACGCACGGGAGAGGTGACGACCCTGTGAGCCCGGCCCTGGGAGAGCCTTCTCCCGGGGCCGGACGCGTGGTCCGGGAGCCGGTCTCAGGGCCTGGACGCGTTGGCCGGTCGCCGCCGGCCGGCGCTGCGGCGCCCGGACGACGACGGCGGGGGTGCCGTCGAGCCGCGCACGACGAGTTCGACCGGCGGTTCGCTCGCCGGGACCGGCTCGGCGTCCGGGTCCTCGATGGCCCGCACCAGGAGGCGGAGTCCTTCCTGGGCCACGGCGTCGAAGGGCTGGCGGACGGTGGTCAGCGGCGGGGTGACGTAGGCGGAGACGGGGATGTCGTCGAAGCCGACGACACTCACGTCCTCCGGCACCCGCAGGCCCGCTTCCAGCAGGGCGCGGACCAGGCCGATGGCCATGTCGTCGTTGGCGGCGAACACCGCGGTGACCTCGCCGTCGGCGGCGAGTGCCCGGCCGGCCGCGTAGCCGGACGAGGCCGACCAGTCGCCCTCGATGACGGGCGGCTGCTCCCGGTCGCGGACCGCGAGCGCCGCCTGCCAGCCGTGCAGCCGGTCCCGGGCGGCGAACCACCTCTGCGGGCCCGCCAGATGATGGACCGTCACATGACCGAGGTCCAGCAGGTGTTCGGTGGCCGCCCGGGCCAGCGACTCGGCGCCGACACCGACGGTCACGGTCCGCGGGCCGCCGAAGGGGGCGGGCGCCCCGAGGACGAGGACCGGCACGCCGGCACTGAGCGACACCGAGCCCTCGTCGATCGGTTCGGACACCACGATGCCGTCCACGCCCTGGGCGAGCAGCGACTCCACGGCCCCGGCGACGCCGGCCGGATCGCCCTCCAGCGTGTTGACGACCCGGAGTGCGTACCCCGCGTCCCGGGCGGCCCGCTCGATGCCGATGAGCAGGGAGGCGGGGCCGTACAGGGCGGTGCCGAGGGTGACCACGCCGATCGAGCGGGTGCGCCCCGAGGCCAGGGCGCGGGCCGCGCTGTTCAGCCGGTAGCCGAGCTCCTCCGCGGCCGCCTGCACCCGCGCCCGGACGTCCGCGGAGACATAGCGCTCGCCGTTGAAGACCCGGGAGACCGTCTTCTGGGAGACACCGGCCAGCCGGGCCACGTCCACGGCGCGCGGTGCGCCGGGGCTCCCGCCCTGTCCTGCCACTGGCGTCATCGATGTCTCCCGAGGTCCGGTGCCTCAGATCCTATCGGGGGCGCCGGGGACCGACCGTCGGCGCCGTCACCGGGTGGGGCCGTCGGAGCGGCGGCGGTTCGGCGGCGGTGCGGGGTGAACGGCGTGTGGCCGGACGGTCGTAGAGACGCGGAGGGCCCGTCGCGGGGGCGAACCCTGTCCGCGCCTTTGCCGGGAGCCGCCCGGCCGTTGACGATCGGGAGCCACCGGCCGAGCGGGGGCCGCCGTTCCGTTCTCGGGGCCGGGGCCCCTTGACCGCGGGGCGCCACTGCCGGGAGCATGTTGCGTATCAGTCTCACTGTTGCGTAATGCGCATCCTTCGGGAGGACTCAGTGTCTCTTCGACCGCAACCCGACCGCGAGTTCGTCCTCACGCTCTCCTGCCCCGACCGCTCCGGACTCGTCCACGCCGTCAGCGGCTTCCTCGTCCGGCACTCCGGGAACATCCAGGAGAGCCAGCAGTTCGACGACCGGCTCGAGGACCGCTTCTTCATGCGCGTCCACTTCGACGTCTCGGACCCGGACACCTCCCTGGAGACGCTGCGCTCCGGCTTCGCCCCGGTCGCCGAGGCGTACCGGATCGACTGGCAGCTGCACAACGCCTCGATGCCGACCCGCACCCTGATCATGGTGTCGAAGTTCGGCCACTGCCTGAACGACCTGCTCTTCAGACAGCGCACCGGCGCGCTGAACATCGAGGTGCCGGCGATCGTCTCCAACCACCCGGACTTCGCCCCGCTCGCCGAGAGCTACGGCATCCCCTTCCACCATGTGCCGGTGACCCGGGAGACGAAGCCGGAGGCGGAGGCGCGGCTGCTGGAGCTCGTCGAGCGGCTGGACATCGACCTGGTGGTCCTCGCCCGCTACATGCAGATCCTCTCCAACGACCTGTGCAAGCAGCTGGAGGGCCGGGCGATCAACATCCACCACTCGTTCCTGCCGAGCTTCAAGGGCGCCCGCCCCTACGTGCAGGCGCACGAGCGGGGCGTCAAGCTCGTCGGGGCCACGGCCCACTACGTCACCCCCGACCTCGACGAGGGCCCGATCATCGAGCAGGACGTGATGCGGGTGAGCCACGCGCAGAGCCCCGAGACCCTGGTCACCCTGGGCCGGGACGTCGAGGCGCAGGTCCTCGCCCGGGCCGTCGAGTGGCACAGCCAGAGCCGGGTCATGATCAACGGTCGGCGCACGGTGGTCTTCCGCTGACCTGTGTTGCCTCTTTCGCATAAGGTTCCGCCATGAGCAGCAACGGCACCGAGTCCGCGGGGGCGTCCGGCGGCGGTGTGCAGTCCGTGGACCGGGCTGTCACCGTGCTGGAGATCCTGGCCCAGCGCGGCGAGGCAGGCGTCAGTGAAGTGGCCGACGCCATAGACGTCCACAAGTCCACCGCGTTCCGCCTGCTCGGCGCGCTGGAGGCGCACGGGATGGTCGAGCAGGAGGGCGAGCGCGGGAAGTACCGCCTCGGCTTCGGCATCGTGCGGCTGGCCGGCGCGGTCACCGGGCGCATCGACGTGACCAAGCACGGGCGCGGGATCTGCGAGCGGCTCGCCGACACCCTCGGCGAGACGATGAACATCGCCGTGCTGGAGTCCCACCATGTGATCAACCTCGACCAGGTGCGCGGCCAGTCCGCGATCACCGCCCAGAACTGGGTCGGCCGGCTCACCCCGATGCACTGCACGTCGAGCGGCAAGGTCCTGCTCGCCCATCTCGACCCCGGGCGCCTGGACGAACTCGTCGCCGAGGCCGGGCTCCCCCGTATGACGGCCCGCACCCTGACGTCCCGCCGGAGCCTGGACGCGGAGCTGGCCCTGGTGCGTGAGCAGGGCTACGCCATGACGGTGGAGGAGTACGAGGAGGGCCTGAACGCCATGGCCGCGCCCGTGCGTTCCTCGGGCGGCGAGGTCGTCGCCGCCCTCACCGCCTCGGGGCCCGCCTTCCGCCTCACCGAGGAGCGGATGCACGAACTGGCCCCGCTCCTGATCGAGGGAGCCGACGAACTCAGCCGCCGCATGGGCTACTTGGGCTGAAGCGCGCGCGGAAGACCCGGGACCCGGAAGGTCCCGGGACTCAGGCCGTCCACTCCACGGCGGCGTCCACCAGCCAGTCGGCGAGATAGCCGGCGAACGACGAACGCACCAGCACCCAGAACCCCTCGCTGGGCTCGTCCCGCGCGACCAGCACCACCTGGGTGCGCCCCAGGGTGGTCTGGGCGCAGCGGCCGGCCCTGAAGGCCCGTGGATGCAGGTCCAGGGAACAGCCGTGGGCCAGCAGGTCCCGCGCCCGGGGTCCCGAGACCAGCAGGGTGGTGCGCTGCGCGGACACGTCCACGACGGACACCGGCTCCTCGCCGCCGGCCTCGCGGATACGGCCCGCCACGTCCCGCCGCCCGGGCGGTGCCACCACGAGCCACTCGTCGGGGCCGAGCCACAGCGCGGTGAACTCCCCGGCGCGTACGACGGTGTCGGGCTCCACCGGCAGGGGCAGCCCGAGCGCCAGCGCGACCGCGTCGGCCGCCGCGCCCTTGGGGTCGAGGCGCACGTCGAGCTGGGTCAGGAAGGGCAGCTCCGCCAGCCGGACCGCGCCCCGGGAGGCGCGGGTCACGGCGGCCAGACGGTCACGTGCCCCCGCGAGCGGGCTGCGGAGCGGGGCGGCGGTCGGGGCGGTGCCGGCCACCGCGGTGGTGGGGGCGGTGCCGGCCATCGCGGTGGTGGGGGCGGTGTCAGCCATCGCGGCGGGCTCCCTCGGGGTCGTAGAGGACGGGGCTTGCGACGGTCACCGGGACCAGCCGGTCGCCGACGGGGGCGTAGAGCCGCTCGCCGACGCGCTCCCGGCCGCCCTTGATCAGGGCGAGGGCGAAGGTCCGGCCGAGGGCCGCGCTGCGGTAGCTGGAGGTGACGTGGCCGAGCATCGGGACCGGCGGCGCGGGCAGCACGCTGTCGGCGACCAGTTGGGTGCCCTCGGGGAGGAGGGTGCCGGGGTCCTCGGGGAGCAGGCCGACGAGGTGCTTGCGGTCGGGGCGGGCGGTGTCGGCGCGGGCGTAGGAGCGCTTGCCGATGAAGTCGGGCTTCTTCTTGGACACCGCCCAGCTCATGCCGAGGTCGTGCGGGGTGACGGTGCCGTCGGTGTCCTGGCCGATGATCGGGTAGCCCTTCTCGGCGCGCAGGACGTGCATGGTCTCGGTGCCGTACGGGGTGATGCCGTACGGCGCGCCGGCCTCGGCCAGCGCCTCCCACAGGGCGCGGGCCTCCCACGGCGACACGTTGATCTCGTAGGCGAGTTCGCCGGAGAAGCTGATCCGGCACACGCGCGCCTCGATGCCCGCGACAGTGGTCTCGCGCCAGGCCATGAAGGGGAAGTCGTCGTTGCCGGCCGCCAGTTCGGGCGCGAGGGAGCCGAGGACCGCGCGGGACTCCGGCCCGACCAGGGCGACGGTGGCCCACTGTTCGGTGACGGAGGTGCAGTGGACCTTCAGCTCCGGCCACTCCGTCTGGAGCCACTCCTCCATCCAGTCCAGTACGGCGGCCGCGTTGCCGGTGGTCGTGGTGACCAGGAAGCGGTCGGGGGCGAGCCGGATGACCGTGCCGTCGTCGAAGACCATGCCGTCCAGCCGGCACATCACGCCGTAGCGGATCATGCCGACCTTCAGGGTGGACATCATGTTGGTGTAGAGACGGTCCAGGAACACGGCCGCGTCCGGGCCCTGCACATCGATCTTGCCGAGGGTGGAGGCGTCCATGAAGGCGACTCCGTCGCGGGCGGCGGCGCACTCGCGCAGGACGGCCGCCGTCATGTCCTCGCCGTCGCGCGGGTAGTACCAGGGGCGCTTCCACTGGCCGACGTTCTCGAAGCGGGCGCCGTGCTCGACGTGCCACTCGTGCAGGGCGGTCGTACGGATCGGGTCGTGGAGCGCGCCCCGGTCGCGGCCGGCGAGCGCAGCGAAGGAGACGGGGGTGTACGGCGGCCGGAAGGTCGTGGTGCCGAGCGCCGAGACGTCCACGCCGAGCAGTTCGGCGACGACTCCGCTCGCCAGGACTCCGGAGGTCTTGCCCTGGTCGTTGGCGGTACCGGCCGTGGTGTAGCGCTTGGTGTGCTCCACCGAGCGCATGCCGGCACCGGTGGCCCGGGCCAGGTCGTCGACGGTGACATCGCGTTGGAGGTCGACGAAGCGGGGGGCGCCCTCGCGGCCCGGCACGGTGAAGACCTGCAGGGGCGGGGTCGGCCGGGGCGGTGCGGGCACCTGCGGGAGCGCGGGGGTCCGGGCGGTGTAGCCCTCGGCCTCGATCGCGCGGGCTCCGGCGGCGGCGCCCTGGGCGAGGATCTCGCGCAGGTCCCACACGCCGTTCGCGGCGCCCGCGACCTCGACGGCCTGACGGCAGGAGTCGGGGACGAAGGTGCCGAGCGTCTCGTCGTGGCGCAGGGTGCCGCCCGCCTGGCTGAACAGGTGGGCCACGGGGTTCCAGCCGCCGGAGACGAGGAGGAGGTCGGCGGTGAACTCCCGCTGCTCCGTTGTCGTTCCGTCGGTTCCGTCGGTTCCGTACGGGGCTACGGTCACGGCTGTCAGGCGCGCTTCGCCCTCCGTGCCGGTGACGGCGTGGCCGGGCAGCACCTCGATGCCGGCCTCGCGGGCACGGTCGGCCCACTCCCCCGGCTCCGGGCGGGTGTCGACGATCGCCGCCACCTCGACGCCGGCGGAGTGCAGGTCCAGCGCCGCCGCGTACGCGCTGTCGTTGGTGGTGAACACGACCGCGTGGCGGCCGGGCAGGACGCCGTGCCGGTTGAGGTGGGTACGGGCCGAGGCGGCGAGCATCACGCCGGGGCGGTCGTTGTCGGCGAAGGCCAGGGAGCGTTCGTGGGCGCCGGTGGCGAGGACGACCCGGCGGGCGCGGATGCGGTGGACGCGTTCGCGGGAGACGTGCGCGGGGGCGTCCGCACCGAGGTGGTGGGTGCGGCGCTCGACAGCGAGGAGGTGGTTGTCGTCGTAGTAGCCGAAGACGGTGGTGCGGCGCAGGACGCGGACGTCGGGGGTGGCTTCGAGGAGGGCCGTCGTCCGCGCGACCCAGTCGAGGTGCTCCGCCGTGCCCAACAGGCCTCCGCCGGGCTCCGGTTGGTCGTCGGCGAGGATCACCCGGGCGCCGCTGTGCGCCGCGGCCGCGGCTGCCGCGAGGCCGGCCGGGCCGGCGCCGACGATCAGGACGTCGCAGTGGGTGTGTACGGCGTCGTAGCGGGCGGGGTCCGGGGTGGTGGCGAGGCGGCCCTGGCCGGGGAGGCCGGTCGCGACGAGGCCGTCGTGGAGTTCGACGGTGGTCGCGGGGAGCATGGGTTCGGGGAAGGGTTCTTCGATCTGGACGATCGCGTTGGGTTCTTCGGGGCCGGCGGAGAAGATGCCTCTTGGGCGGCCGAGTTTGATGCTGGTGCCGGTCTGGATGATGCCGTTGGCGAGGAGGGCGGAGGCGAGGGTGTCGCCCTTGTAGCCCTGGTATTCGGTGCCGTCGAAGGTGAAGGTGAGGGGTTCGTCGCGGGCGATGCGGCCTCGGGTGGGGTGGCGGAAGGGGGTTTCTTCGCCCCCGCCGCCCCTACCCGTCCCATCACCAGG
>NZ_JBHUXV010000098.1:0-36920 GCF_042669125.1 Streptomyces sp. NPDC057253
CGTTCAAGTTGCCGTCGCGTGCGCGCAGCTCAGGTGAGGACGACGGGGCGGTGTCCGGCGGCGGCCGGACCCGCTTCGTCCGGCCGGGGCGCGCATCGACACCGGGCCCGAACAGGAACCACTGGGAGTACGGCGTGCTCGACTCGCTCGACCTGAAACTGTTGCACGCACTGCAACTGGACGGCAGGGCGCCCTTCAACCGCATCGCGGAGACGCTGGGTGTGTCCGACCACACCGTCGCGCGCCGCTACCGGCGGCTGCGCGACACCGTGCGCCTGCGGGTGCTCGGCATCACGGACGGCAGTCGGCTCGGCCGTGACACCTGGATCGTCCGGCTGCGCTGCACCCCCGACATCGCACCCCAGTTGGCGGACGCGCTGGCCCGGCGTCCGGACACCGCCTACCTGGGCCTGATCTCCGGCGGTACGGAGGTGATGTGCGGGATGAAGCCGCGCAGTCGGCAGGAGCGCGACGAACTGCTCTTCGGACGACTCCCGCGCTCACCGAGTGTCATCTCGGTCACGGCCCACTGTGTGCTGCGGCACTTCTACGGCGGTCCGCTCAGCCTGCCGAGCAAGATCGACGCACTCGGGCCCGAGCAGATGGCGGCGCTGCAGCCGCCCTCCGTGGACACCGACGGAACGCCTGTCACCCTGGACCAGGCCGACGAGACGCTGCTCGCCGTGCTCCGACGTGACGGGCGCGCTCCGCTCACCGAACTCCAGGCGGCGACGGGCCTGTCGGAGGGAGTGGTCAGGCGACGCCTCGACCGCCTTCGCTCCACGGGTGTCCTCTACCTGGACGTCCAGTTCGATCACGAACCGCTCGGCCGAACGGTGGAGGCGATGCTCTGGCTCACGGTGGCGCCCGCAGCGCTCGCCGCCGTCGGAAGGGCTCTCGCGGAACACCAGGAGGTGCGCTTCGCCGCGGCCACCACCGGTCAGGCCAACGTCGTGGCGGCGACCCTGCACCGCGACACGGCCGAGTTGTACACCTATCTCAGCGACAGGCTCGGAGCGCTTGAGGGCGTCCAGTCGATCGAGACCGCGCTCATTCTGAGACAGGTCAAGGAGTACACGTATGAGCCAAACCGCTGACAAGTCACTGATTGATTTGCCCGAGTAAGGAGAATTTGACTGTCTATATAACGTTTTTTCCGCGATGATTGGCTGCGAGTCTCCTGTATAGTCAGTCTTATGAGTGACGGTGCCGCGGATCGCGGTTCGCTGGTGAACGACGAGGGTGTCGTGCTGTTCGGCGACATCCTGCGGCTGGTGAACACCATCGGTGACCGGGCCTCGCGCGTGATGCGCGAGGCCACCGGGCTCACGGGTACGGAGTTCGAGGTCCTGCTGCGACTGGCCCGCCATCCCGAGAACCGCACCACGAACGCCCGCCTGGCGCAGGAGCTGTCCGTCGACTCCGGTGGGCTGACCCGACTGGTCGCCCGGATGGAGACAGAGGGCCTGCTGGCGCGGCATCCGCACCCTGACGACAGACGGGCGATGCTGCTGGAACCGACCGACCGTGGCCGGGAACAGCTGACGCGCGCACTTGAGGCCCACGTGCCGCAGGTCACCGCGGATCTGCTGGAGCCGCTCACCAGGGTCGAGCGGCTCATCCTGCGCGAGCTGGTCAGCAAGGTGCTGGCCGGCGCTGCCGGGGGCTCGCAGCAGGCGGCTTCGGGGTCATGCACGGCCCAGGCGGCGCACCCGGACTCACCCCATGCGAAAGAAACGAACGGAGACACCCCGTGAAGATCCTCCTGATCGGCGCCACCGGCATGGTCGGCTCGCGCATCGCCGCGGAAGCACTGGCCCGAGGACACGAGGTGACCGCGGCGACCCGCTCGGGTCGTTCCGGCGACCTGCCGGAGAACCCCGCGCTGACCACGGCGACCCTCGACGCCTCGGACCCCGCCCAGGTGGCCAAGGGCGCCGCCGGTCACGACGCCGTGGTCTCGGCGATCTCCCCGGCCCGCGACGGCTCCGTCGACCCGGCGGTGTCGCTCCTGGCGACGTACCGCTCCCTGATCGAGGGACTGCGCACGGCGGACGTACGGCGGTTTCTCATCGTCGGCGGGGCGGGCAGCCTCCAGACCCCCTCGGGTGTGGACCGGGTGGACACCCCGGACTTCCTCGACATCTACAAGCCCGAGTCGCGTGCCCTGCGCGAGGTCCTGCGACTGTTCCGGGCCGAGGTGACCGACCTCGACTGGACGTACCTTTCCCCGGCGGACGAGATCGGCCCCGGTGAGCGCAAGGGTGTGTTCCGGCTCGGCGGTGACCAGATGCTGTACGCGCCCGACGGCAGCAGCACCATCAGCGCCGAGGACTTCGCGGTCGCGCTGGTCGACGAGCTGGAGAAGGGCGACGCGATCCGTCGCCGTATCACCGTGGCCTACTGACGGCCGCTCACGGCGCGGCCGGGAGAACGGGGCGCCGCCGCGGAGGACGTAGTGCGCCACCAGCAGGTCACGGCCCTTGCCTCTGGGGCCCTGCGCGCGAACGTCCGGGCCCCAGGGCACCCCTTGCACAGGCACAACCAACAGGTCCCCCGGGGGCCGGAGTGGCACAGCGCTCCGGACCCCGGGGGACCTGCGTATGCGGTCGGTGCTCCTCCTGGGATTCGGAGCACTCTCCCCGAGTGACTTCCGGGCCCCTTCGGCCCATGCAGCACTCTCGCATGAGCCGTCGCGCCCGCCGACCGTGATCACGGCGAGTCGGACACAGCGGCGGTCAGCCGTGGAGGATCGGTTGGCCCCCGGGGCAGCCGGCAGGCGGGCGACGAGGCGCGCAGATTCCACGACAGCTCAGTGGATCTCCCGCGCGGGTCCGACATGCGGACCAACCGCGTTGTGGCCTTCGTACGGCCACTCCTACCTTCGGCTCCAGGAATTCGCACAGCGTCTCCGGGAGGATTCCATATGAGTCTCGAGGTAACTTCCCTCGGATATCTCGTCATCACCGCCGAGGATGTCGCGGCATGGCGGACATTCGCCGAATCCGTCCTCGGAATGCAGGTCGGTCAGTCGCCTGACGGATCCGACGACGGAAGTCTCTATCTCCGCGTCGACGAGCGGAGTTGGCGCGTCGCGGTGCAACGGGGTGCCGACGGCGGACTGACGGCCATCGGGCTGGAGGTCTCCAGCCGCGAGGCGTTCGAGAACCTGCGCAAGCGGCTTTCGAACAGCGGGATCGAAATCGAGGACGAGCCGCAACTCGCCGAGCGGCGGGGCGTCCTGGACGTGTTCAGGACACATGATCCTTCCGGGCACCCGGTCGAGTTCTACTACGGCGGGAAGAGCGACCGCGAGCCGTTCGTCTCGCCGCGCGGAGCGCGGTTCGTGACCGGCCCGCAGGGACTCGGGCACGCGGTTCTCTTCGTCGACGAGTACGAACGGGTCCGCGACTTCTACGTCGGCACACTGGGATTCCAGGTCCGGGACGTCCTGGTGATGGGGGAGCCGTGCTCCTTCACCTCGCCCAACCCACGGCACCACACAGTGGCGTTCGTGTCGATTCCGGGCGTGCCGCCGATGCTGCAGCACTTCATGCTTGAGGTCGACGACCTGGACACCGTCGGACGGGCCCTCGACCGCGTCCAGGACAACGACGTACCGCTCAGCCTGAGCCTCGGGCGGCACACGAACGACCGCATGCTCTCCTTCTACTGCGAGAGCCCCTCGGGAGTGAAGGTCGAATACGGCTGGGGCGGCCGTCTCGTCGGCGGCGACCACAACACCGGGTACTACGACGCCGCGTCCGTGTGGGGCCATCGACCGCCCCCCGGAACCTCCATGATGGACGGTCTGGGCACCGACTGACCCGCACGTCCGCAGGCCTTCCCCTTCCCCGCAGAGAGAGCTGAAATGGCCCTGAACGACGAAGAACTCATCACCGTCCCCGGCATGCTCAGCCGCTACGTCCGGCTGCCGAACGGAACCAAGGCCCACTACATGACGTCCGGCGAGACCGGCCCGGCCGTCCTGCTGCTGCACGGCGGGATCATCGGCTCGTCCGCCACCGCCGGCTGGCGCTTCATGGCCCCGTTCCTCGGCGCCCACGGCTTCCGGGTGTACTGCCCCGACCTGCCGGGCTTCGGACACACCTCCGGCCACGAGAGCGCCTACCCGGCCGAACACGGCAACGCCGCGCACGTCGACTTCCTGCACGACTTCGTGAACGCGCTGTGCCTGGACAGCTTCCACATCTCCGGCAACTCCATGGGCTGCCTGAACGCCGTCAACTACACGCTCGCGCATCCGGAGCGTGTCAGCAGTTACGCCCTCATCGCGGGCGGTCTCGGCGATCTCGTCCCGTCACCGGACCTGCGGCCCGGACAGGAGAAGTCGGAGCGGCCGGACATCATGGCGTTCGACGGCACGCCGGAATCCATGCGGAAGATGATGTCGGCGATCATCCGGGACTCGTCCACCGTCACCGAGGATCTCGTGGCCATGCGGACGGCCGCCGCGCTCCGCCACCAGGACTACTACCGCCGCCGCACCCAGCTCTCCTTCGGCGGCGAGGACAAGGACATCCAGGCGCGTCTGTCGACGAAGGGCCGTTTCGACCGCCTGTCGATTCCCGGGATCTACCTCTACGGGAAGGAGGACGTGCTCGTTCCCCACGAGGTCTTCGGCTACCCGCAGGAAGACGCGCTGCCGGGCGTGCAGTTCTTCTACCCGGAGGACACCGGGCACCAGGGCCAGACCGATCAGCCCGAACTCGTGAACCAGCTTTTCCTGGAGTTCTTCCGTGACGGGAAGGTGTCGTGGGAGACGGCACAGCGGTCCGGTATTTCCGACCGGCGTCCTCCGTTGCCCGAACTCGTCGACGTCAGCTGATTTCCGGCAGGAGATCCGCATCCCGCACGCGCCACGCCATTTCGTCACGGAGGTACGGAAATGGAGAGTCTGGACAGGCTCATCGACTTCGAACAGGGACTCGTCAGCCCCGAGATATTCTCGGACCCGGAGATCTACCGCCTGGAACAGGAGAAGATCTTCGCACGGTCGTGGCTCTTTTTGGCCCACGAGTCCCAGATCCCCAAACCGGGTGACTTCTTCTCCACCTGGATGGGCGGGGACCCGGTCCTCGTCGTCCGCAGGAAGGACATGACCGTCGGGGCGTACCTCAACGCCTGCCGGCACCGCGGGATGAAGGTCTGCCGCGCCGACTCGGGCAACACCAAGGCGTTCACGTGCACATACCACGGCTGGACGTACGGAACCGACGGCAAGCTCGTCAACGTACCCAGCTTCGAGGACGCCTACTACGGTGAGCTGAAGACGGCCGACTGGGGACTGGTGCCGGTCACCCAGGTCGACGAGTACAAGGGGCTGATCTTCGGCAACTGGGACCCCTCCGCGCCACCCCTGCTGCAGTACCTGGGCGACTCCACCCGCTTCCTCGACACCATGATCGACCGCCGTGAGGGCGGCGTCGAGGTGCTCCCCGGCATTCACAAGTGGACCTTCGTCGGCAACTGGAAGCTCGCCGCCGAGCAGTTCGCGGGCGACGCCTACCACGGCCAGATCAGCCACGCCTCGGCCGCGATCGCCATGCTCGAAGGGGTATCTCTGGAGGCGACTCCCGGGGGCGGCGATCCGTTCGGCAGCGTCGTCGGCTACCAGTACTCCGACGGCTGGGGCCACGGTACGGGCTTCTCGTTCGACCCGCGCGGACAGCTCTTCCCGGTGTTCTTCACCTCCGACGTGCTGACGGACTACTACCGCTCCACGCACGCGGAGCAGGTCGAGAGGCTCGGTGCGGAGTGGGGCTTCCACACCTCGCACAACAACATCTTCCCGAACCTGTCCTACCTCAAGCCGCAGAACAGCCTGCGCGTGTGGCACCCGAAGGGCCCCAACAGCTTCGAGGTGTGGGCCCTCACCCTCGTCGACAAGGCCGCCCCGCCGGAGGTCAAGGAGGCGCAACGGGTCGCCACGATGCGCACCTTCAGCGCCTCCGGGATCTACGAGCAGGACGACGGCGAGAACTGGAGCCAGATCGGCGAGAACCTCAGCCGAGGCGGCGCGGTCATCCATCGCACGATGCTGAACTACCAGATGGGCCTCGGGCACGACGGGCCGAGCGACACCTACCCGGGCACCATCGGGAGCCAACTGGTGGGGGAGGGCCCGCAGCGCACCTTCTACCAGCGCTGGCTCGAACTGCTGAAGTCCGAGGAATGGCCGGTCCCGAAGGACGCGTCGGGCGTGCTGACCGCCGCGGCCGACATCTAGAGAGGAGGGCCAGGATCATGACGACCGTCGACGAGGAGACCTCCGCGGACGTGCCGGGCATCAGCCTGGACGTCGATCTGCCGACGTACCACGAGATCAGTCAAGTCCTCTATCTCGAAGCGAAGTTGCTCGACGAGCGGCGTTACGAGGAGTGGTTCGCGCTCTTCGCGGACGACATCCGGTACTGGATGCCGATCCGCTACAACCGTCTGTCGCGTGAACTCGCCTCCGAGACCTCGGGCGTCGGGGAGGCGGCCAACTTCGAGGAGGACAAGGCCTCGCTCTGGCAGCGGATCGTACGACTGCGGACCGGGATGGCCTGGGCCGAGGACCCGCCGAGCCGGGCCCGGCACATCGTCACCAACATCTCTGTCGAGCCCGGGAGTTCGCCGGAGGAGTACGACACCCGGTCGTACTTCCTCACGTACCGCACCCGCGGTGACAGCGAGTGGGACCTGTGGGTCGGCCGCCGGGACGACGTGCTCCGGCGGGTCGGTGACCACCGGTGGCAGATCGCCAACAGGACGATCACCCTTGACCAGGCGACGATCCTGTCCAAGAACCTGAGCGTCTTCTTCTAGACCCGGGACCGAGTGGGCGGCGTCGGAACGGGCCCTGTTCCGGGGGTGAGGAAACCCTCCGTCCTGACGCCGTCCGCTCTCTCTCCGGAACAGACCGTCCTGATGCCGTGAAGGAGTTCGATGTGAGGGTGCTGATCGTCGGAGCCTCGCTGGCCGGACTGCGTACCGCCGAGGCCCTGCGAGCCTCGGGTTCCGACGCCGCCATCTGCATGGTGGGCAGTGAGCCCCATGCGCCGTACGACCGTACACCGCTGTCCAAGGAACTGCTCACCGGCGACAGGGAGCCGCACGAGGTCGCGCTGAGGACTCCGGAGCAACTGGCGGATCTGGAGCTGGACCTGAGGCTCGGCACCGCCGCCACGTCCCTCGACCTCGCCGGCCACGGCGTCGGGTTCGATGACGGTTCCCGGCTGACCGCCGATGTCATCGTGCTCGCCACGGGGTCGCGCTCCCGGAGCCTGGCCGGCACGGCGGGGTACGACAACGTCTTCGGGCTGCGCTCGCTGGAGGACGCGGCGGCGATCCGGGCCGCGATGACGACCGCGACGTCACTGGTGGTCGTGGGCTCCGGATTCATCGGCTCGGAGGTCGCGTCGGCGGGCCGCGCCCGCGGACTGGACGTGACGGTGATCGAGTCGGCGTCCGCGCCCCTGGCCCGGGTGTTCGGGGCGGAACTGGGCAGCAAGCTGGGTGGTTTCCACGAGCAGGCGGGAAGTTCGCTGCTGTGCGGCAGAACCGTCGTGTCGTTCAAGGAAGCCGGAAGCTCCCGTGTGGACGGAGTGCTGCTCGACGACGGGACCGAGGTGGCGGGCGACCTGTTCGTCATCGGCGTCGGATCCGTGCCGAACGCGGAATGGCTGTCGTCGTCGGGGCTGGACGTCACGGACGGGGTGCGCTGCACGGCGTCCGGCCAGGCCGTAGGAGCGGAGCAGGTGTACGCCGTCGGTGACGTCGCCCGCTGGTGGAGCCCCCGCTACGGCGAGGCGGTACGGACCGAGCACTGGACCGCGGCGGGGGAGCAGGCCGCCGTGGTGGCCGCCGTGATCCAGGGCAGGACGCCCTCGGACGACCTGTTGCCCTATGTGTGGTCGGACCAGTTCGGCCACCGTGTGCAGATCGTCGGAAGGCCCAGGGCCTCGGACGATCTCGCACTGCTGCGGGATGTCGAGGAGGGCCTCGCCGCGATCACCGGACACGACGGAGTGCTGTCGTCCGCCGTCGTGGTCGACCAGCCGCGGCTCTTCGCCCGGCTGCGCCGCATGGTGCGCGATCGCACCCCCTGGAAGACCGCCGTCGCCGACTCCGGGGGGCTCGTGCGTGCCCGGCCGTAGCCGAGGAGCCCGCCCACGGGACCACCGAGCCGCTGCAAACGCCCCGTGTCGGCAAACGCCGGCCGTTGCAAGGGCCCTCAAGGATGGAATGAGCAATGGAATACGCGCTGCTGGGCCGCACCGGTGTCAGAGTGTCGCGCATCGCCCTGGGTACGGCGCTACTCGGCCTCGCTCCCGGTGAGGCCGAGTCCGGCCGCTTCGTGCACGCCGCTGTCGATCTGGGCGTCAACGTCTTCGACTGCGCGAACACCTACGGAAACCGTCCGGCGTTCGACCGCCCCGGACTTCCCGCAGCCGCGGAACGACGGCACGCCGAGGAACTGCTCGGCAAAGCCCTGCGGGGCCGCCGCGACGACGTCCTGGTGTGCACGAAGGTCGGTGAGCCCGTCGGCGACGGACCCAACGACGGTGGTCTCGGACTGGCCGTACCGGGGCAGGTGAACCGGGGTGGAGGGCTGAGCCGGTTCCACATCCTGCGGGAGGTCGACAGGAGTCTGCGCCGCCTGCAGACGGACCACATCGACGTCTACCACCTGCACCACCCCGATCCCGACACCCCCGTCGAGGAGACGCTCGGCACGATGGACGACCTGGTGCGGCAGGGGAAGATCAGATACGTCGGGCTGTCGGACCACTTGGGCTGGGAGATGACCAAGGCGGTCCTCACGGCCGACGCGCGGAGCGCGGCGCGGCCCGTGCTGAACCAGATCGAGTACAACCTGATCCGGCGGGCCGCGGAACGCGAGATCGTGCCGGCCGCCGAGGAACTCGGAGTGTCGCTGACCTGCTTCAGCCCGCTGGCAGGCGGGGCGCTGGCCGGACTCGACGTGCTGGAGCGCCCCTTCGGAGGTCTGCGGCGATGGGGTGTCCCTGTGACGTTCTCGCAGGAACAGCGTGACGCGGCCGGTCTGCTCGACACGTTCGCCAAGGACTGGGGCCAGGCCCCGGCGCACCTGGCGCTGCGGTGGCTGCTGGACCGGCGGCCCGTGGCCGCGGCGATCATCGGCCCCGAGTCGGTCGAGGAACTCGCGGCTGTGGTCGGCGCTGTCGACGTGGCTCTGGAGCCCGAGCAGCTCGCCGCGCTCGACAAGATCGGGCGGCCCGGGTCTCAGCCCTGGTGACGCGGGGAGCCGCTCGGCGCCGTGGGCTGTCCCGGGTCGCCGCATTCAGGCTCCCAGGCGCTGTGCTGCGGGTCGAGCGAGGGCATCACCAAGGTCGAGAGCAGCTGCGCGGCCCGGCTCACGGCGCGTTCACAGACCTTCGCGTCGAAGCGGTAGGTGGGTCCGGACATCGAGATCGCCGCCGCCACGCGACGGCCGGAGTCGAAGAGGGGCGCGGCGACGCAGGTGAGACCGACCTGGGCCTCCTCGATGTCGTACGCGACCTTCGCGTCGCGGATCTTGCGTAGCTCGGCGAGGAGCCGGCCGGGCTGGGAGACGCTGTACCTGGTCATCCGGGGCAGTGGTCCCGACACGATCTCCCGCACGAGGCCCGGGTTCGCGTAGGCCAGCATCACCTTGCCGAGTGCGACACAGGTGGCGGGGAGACGGCCGCCGACGTGCGAGGGAGTGGGCATCGACCTGTGACCGTGGATCTTCTCGACATAGAGGACGTCCTGCCCGTCCAGAACCGCGAGGCTGACGGTCTCGTGGGTGAGTTCGTAGAGATCCTCGAGATACGGCAGCGCGCGCTCGCGCAGGTTCACGCTCTTCGGCCGGCTCGCCGCCGCCCCGAGCTCGAACATCCGCAGTCCCAGCAGATAGTCGGTGCCCCGGCGCTCGACCATTCCCGCCTCGGCGAGGACGGCGAGGAGACGGTAGGCGGTCGGCTTGGGAATACCGACACGACGGGCGAGTTCGGTGAGACCCGCCTTTGATTCCATACCGGCCAGCGAATCGAGCAGTGCGAGTGCTTTGTGTACCGAACTCAGCGAATGCTCACGGTGTTCGAGTGTTTCCGTTTTGTCGCCGGCAGGCTCCGTGTAATTCATGCCTCACGCCCTTGTTGAGTCAGCGGCCCGACCGCGCTCTCGAAGCTTCTGGGGAGGAGTGTGGCAGGTTACGGGAATATGTCAACAAGGTTCACCTCTCTTTGGCATTCCGGGCCCTCCCGTGAGGACGAGGGAGCCTGTCCGCCCCTCCGGGGTCTCGGTGAGCTTGGTGTTTACGGGCTGTTTCAACATGCGGAACATCGGGTTTCCCTCCGTCCGGCGTCGGCCCGAACATGTGGATGCTGCGGCCCGTATCCCTCCGGCCGGATGGAGCCGTCCGCCGTCGCCGGCAGTGGATCAAGAATTCCGGTGGAAAGGAACGTGGAAAATGGCATGGCTTCGCGCCTGTGGCCCCGATGATCTCCAGGAAGGCGAGGCGCTGCGTATCGAGACCTTGCCGCCCATTGCCCTGTTTCGCGTAGGAGGGGAATTCTTCGCGACCGACGACACATGCACCCATGCGCTCTCGTCGCTGTCGGAAGACGGTTATCTTTCGGGTGAGGAGGTCGAATGCGGATTCCACTTCGCCAAATTCTGCGTTCGTGACGGCCGTGCCCTTTCCCTTCCGGCCTCGAAGCCTCTCACCACTTTCGCGGTCAAGATCGGCGACGACGGCGTTCACATCGACGTGGGCGAGCGGCCGTACCGGCAGATGCGATGACCCCGGGTTGCTGATCACCGTGGTGACCACGGCACGGCCCGGCGTGACGCCGAGTGATCGCGCTCTGGCGGACGAAGGCGGTTATTGAGGGCATGGCCCCGAGGACCGCATCGCCGGTTCCGAGGAGGACTCCTCACCCTTGGGGGCCAACGGAACAGCCGGTGTCGGTGAGATTGATCTTGAACGGTGAGAGGGTTCCGGCGGTGCTGTCGGGGTCCTCTGCCGTGGCTGGGTAGCCGCAGGTCAGCCCTTGTGAGGCTGGGCCTGGAGCTGTTCGCGGAGGTCGATCTCCTCAAAGGTGAGCGGGTCCTCGGTTCGGCGGATGCGTACGGGCTTGGGCCGGAGTGGCAATCCGTTCGTTGCCGGACCAGCAGCGGTCCCACAGCCAGCGGGCCGGCTTCCACCAGGCGGCGCTCTTGAGGTCGCTGTAGCCGTTGGCGTCCTTGATGGCGTTCTGGTGGTCCCAGCGGCTGCGCTCGGCGCCGTACCCGGTCAGCGCCGGTGGGACATGGCCGAGTTGGTCGGCGACGTATGCGACGACTTCGGCTGGCGTGTCCTCGGGGTTGGCCAGGTAAGTGCCCAGGAAGCGCACGGTGCCCAGCTGGATCGCGTAGCCGAGCTGCGACCTCGCGCCCCGGCAGGCCATCGCCCGCCGCCGAGCCTCGCGGTCCAGGAGGAAGTAGCCGGCCAGCTGCCCGTCGTCCGGTACCTGCGTGAACCTGCCGTAGCTGCGGCGCTGTTCGTCGGTCAGGAACGCCACCCGTCCCGCCCCTCCCCATCGCTTCCCCTGGTGCTGTGACGGCGCTCACCTGAAGTCACATGATCGGCGGATGCGGTCGCGGGGCCTGTTGGTTCGGGCGGTCGGACGCGTTCCGGTGTCAGCCGGTGGCCCGGAGGCGATCGAGGAGTTCACCGGCGCCCGGCGAGGCTGGCGAGGGTGCTGGGCTCGGGGGCGCTCACACTGCCGGCCGGGTCGACTCCGGGGGCGGTGAGGTGGTTGCGGAGGAAGGCGCCGAAGACGTCGTGGGAGACGCGGGCGAGGAAGCGGGTGGGGCGACGGCGGTGATGCCGCTGGCCGCCGGGCTCATGGGCTGTCTCTGTGCGGATGAGGCGCAGTGTGCGGAGGGGATCAGCCCTTGACCGCCGAGCTGGCGACGCCCTGGACGAACCAGCGTTGGAAGAAGATGAAGACGATCAGTACGGGCAGGACGAGGAGGACGCCGAAGGCGAGGGTCTGGCCCCAGTCGGGGGGCTGCTGGCCCTGGAAGACGCTCATCTCCAGCGGCAGCGGTCGTACCGAGGGGTCGGAGACCATCAGGACCGGCCACAGGAAGGAGCCCCACTGGGTGAGGAAGGTCAGGATCGCCACGGAGGCGAAGGCCGGCTTCGACATGGGGACGATGATCGCGAAGAAGGTGCGCCAGGGGCCGGCGCCGTCCAGCCGGGCCGCCTCCTCGATGCTCGGTGGGATCGAGCGGAAGAACGTGTGGAACTGGTAGACCGAGAACGCGTTGGCGATGAAGGGGAGCGCCAGGATGAACAGGGTGTTGCGCTGGTCGTTGAACATGTAGAAGAGCGGGACGGCCACCGATTCGAACGGGATCAGCATGAGCAGCAGGACGAGGGTGAAGACGGCGCCCTGGCCGCGCCACTTCAGGCGTGACAGCCCGTACGCCGCCATCGAGTTGACGAACAGGCCGCCGGTGACGACGACGAACGCCAGCAGCACCGAGATGCCCAGGAACTGCCAGAAGTAGCCGGTGCTGTCGGAGTTGAGGCTGTCGAGGACGGCGGTGTAGTTGTCGAAGGACAGGTGCGTGGGCAGGAAGCCGGACAGGCCGTTGAGTACTTCGTCCGACGGCTTGAGGCTGCCGATGAACAGGTAGATGGCGGGCAGCGCGAAGACGAGGGCCAGCACGCTGAGGACGGCGTAGTCGAGGAAGCGGCGCAGCGGGGTATGCGTCAGGCCGCCGGTGTTCGTGCTCATGGTCAGTCCTCGTGGTCGGGCCGGACGACGCGGCGCTGGATGAGGGTCAGGGCGACGACGATCAGGAAGAAGACGACGGTGATCGCGGACGCCTGGCCGATGTTGTTCTGGTCGAAGGCGGTGGTGACGGCCTGGTACATCACGGTGCGGGTGGCGTCCTCGTCGAGGCCGCCCCCGCGCACGAGGACGTAGACCTGGTCGAAGACGCGGAAGGAGAGCACCGAGGTGAGCATGGCGACGAAGACGAGCGTGCCGCGGATGCCGGGCAGGGTGACGTGCCGGAACTGCTGCCAGGGCGTGGCGCGGTCGAGGTGGGCTGCTTCGTAGAGCTCGCCCGGGATCTGCTGGAGTCCGGCGAGGAGGATGACCATCTGGAAGCCGACGCCCTGCCAGATCGACAGCACGATGATCGAGGCCATGGCGGTCAGTCCGTCGCCGAGCCAGTCGAAGGTGCCCCAGTTGCCGAAGGTCACCGCGTGCAGCGCGGAGTTGAGCATGCCCTGGTCGCTGCGGGCGAGGATGAGCCGCCAGATCACGGCGACCAGCGCCATGGGGAAGACGACCGGCATGAAGAAGAAGGACCGGAAGAGGCCGATCGCTTTGAGCTTGCGGTTGAGGAGGATCGCCAGGCCGAGGGCGAGAGCGGTCTGGACGGGTACGACGACCACGGCGAAGGTCAGGTTGTTGAGCAGGGCCCGCAGGAACGGGCCGGACAGGTCGGGGTCGGTGAACAGCCGCCGGTACTGCTCCAGGCCGAAGAACGTGGGTGCCAGTGGGGAGCCGAGACGCACGTTGTAGAAGGAGAGGACGACGGCGTAGCAGAAGGGGACGCCGACGAAGGCGACGAGTCCCGCGACGGCCGGCGTGGACATGAGCAGTCCGTGCAGCCAGTCGCGGTTGTTGCGCCCCGGGTGTGCCGGACGCGCGGGCTTGACGGAGGTCACGGGTGGGGCCTTCTCCCGGGCTTCGGGCGCGGCGTGCGCGGGCTTCACGGATGTCACGGATGGGTCCTGTTCCCGGCGGGGCGGGCGCGGCGTAGCACGCGCCCGCCTCGGCCGATGGGTCCTACGGGATCTTGTAGCCGGCGTTGTCGGAGAAGTCCTGGTCGATGGCGCGGGCCGCCTTGGCCAGGGCGTCCTTGGGGTCGGCGCCGCCGTAGATGGAGTTCAGGGCCTCACCGAACTTGGCGGTGATGGTGGGGTATCCGGCGGTCACCGGGCGGGTGACGGCGACACAGCTCTTGTCGATCTGGCTGTCGCCGCAGGGCTTGGCGAGCTGGTCGGCGAAGAGCTGGAGCGGGCCGCCCTGCTTGTACAGCTCGCTGGCGGCGAGTGCTGTCGTGGTGGCGGGCGGGGCGCCGTTGGCCTTGGTCATCGCGGTGACGTTGGTGTCGTTGAGGAGGTAGTCGATGAAGGCACCGGCGGCCTTGGCGTTCTTGGTGTCGGCGCCGATCCCCCAGGCCCAGGAGCCCTGGCCGGTCTTGGGGCCGTTGCCGAAGTCGGGCAGCGGCAGCACGACGAGGTCGTCGCCGAGGGCCTTGCTGTAGGTGGGGTAATTCCAGTGGCCGACCCAGCTGAGGGCGACGCGGTCCTTGGCGAAGGCGTTGCCGTCGGTGTTGGGGTCGACGTAGGTCTTCCAGGACTGGAAGGTCTTCATCGCCGAGACCGCGGCCGGGGTGTCGAGGACACCTTCGGCCTTGCCGTCCTTGAGCAGGGAGCCGCCGGCCGACCAGACGATCGGGGCGAAGCCGTACGTGCCCCACTCGCCGGCCAGACCGTACTGCTCGGAGATGTCGAGGGTCTTGCCGTCGGAGTCCTTGGCCTTGAGCGCCTTGAGCGCGGCCGTGAACTCGGCGGCCGTCCAGGCATCGTCCACGCTGGTCGGGTACTTGACCCCGGCCGCGTCCAGCAGCTTCTTGTTGCCGTAGATGCCCAGGCCGGAGTCGTACATGCCCAGGCCGTAGTGCTTGCCGCCGATCTCGCCCTGCGCCTTGCTCGCGTCGGTGGCGTTGCCCATCGTCTTGACGGAGACGTAGTCGTCGATCGGGGCGAGCTTCTTGTTGTAGACGAAGTTCGCCATCGTCGGGCCGTCGAACTCCAGTACGTCCGGCAGCTTGGACGCCTCGGTCGCGGTGACCGTCTTGGTGTAGTCGTTGCCGGGCAGCAGCTTCAGTTCGACCTTGATCTTGCTCTGCGAGGAGTTGAAGGACTTCACCGCGGCCTGCAGAACGGCGTCCTCGCTCTTCTGGCCCTGGTGGGCCCAGACGCTGATGGTGCCCTTGCCGCTGCCGCCCTCGGCGGAGGCGTCACTGCCGCCGCTCCCGCCGCAGGCGGCGAGCGCCGCGAGGGGCAGGACGAGGGCGAGGGCGGTACATGTCGTGCGGCGAGGTCTGCTGTTTCCGGCGATCATGGCGGGTGCCTTCCGTGTGTGGTGCGGGGTGAGGGTGAGTGGTACGGCTGTGCTGAGGGGGGTGTGGGGTATCTGGGTGGGAGCCGGCCTGGAGCGATGTCCTCGCCGGCTATGCGGCGTCGGCGCTGGGCTCCTTGATCACGAGCGGGTGCAGATCCCACGCGTCGGCCGTGTAGCCGAGGCGTGTGCCCGGGGTGCTGCGGGCCTGAAGGCGCCAGGGGCTGTGACCTGTCGGGTAGAAGCGCAGCGTGAGGACCTGGCCGGTGGTGGTCAGGAAGATTTCGGCGATGGAGTGGTCGACGACCACGCGCACTTCGACGGGCTGACCGGTGGGGCAGGGCATCCGGTAGGAGCCGCCGCGGGCCCGGGCGTCCAGTGAGGCGTGGTCGCGGTCGACGACCAGTTCGCCCGTGACCGCATCGAGGCGGATGTCGAGGTACTCGGTGCCGTCCGGGGTGGTGAGCAGCCGCAGAACGGCCGCCGCCTCCGCGTCCAGACGGACCGTGAGGTCGAAGGCGCGGCCCACGCTGCCGAGGTCGACCGGCTGCGGGCCGTGCAGCTCGCCTGCGGCGTGCAGGGTGTGCTCGCCGCGCAGCGCGAGCAGTTCCGTTGCGGGCTGTTGGCGTAGCGAGCCGTCGTCGCCGACAGAGATCTCACGCGGAACGGTGAGCGTGCCGGTCCATCCTCCTGCGACGGCCCAGGCTTCGTCGCGGGCTTCCCCGGACCAGCCCCACAGCAGCCACCGGCCGGCCGGTGCGCGCAGCAGCGCGGGTGCGTAGCAGTCCGGACCGTGGTCGGCGAGAACCGGTGGGCCGGCTTCGAAGACGTCACCGTGTTCCTCACCGACCAGGGCGACGACGCACCGGGGGCTGTCGTCGTCGTTCCACGCACTGAAGATCAGGGCCCCGGGTCCGGAGCCCGCCGGGAGGTACTGCGGACATTCCCAGCCCTCTCCGGTGTGCAGGCCGGCATCGCCGACGGATTCCGGCTCGCGGGCGTCGAAAGGCCCCCGATGGGTCCAGGTCTCCAGGTCGGGCGAGTCGTAGAGCAGGGCCGCGCCACGCCCGTCCGCGAGGGCGGCGCCGACCAGCATGCGCCAGCCGTCGCCGTGCCGCCAGACGTACGGGTCGCGGTACATGGTGCAGTCATCGGGCAGCTCGGGGATGAGCAGCTCTCCGCGCGGGCGCAGGGTCCGGCCGCCGTCGCGGGAGGTGGCGCAGGTGACCGGCTGGTGCTGCGGGCGCTCGTGGCGGTGGGCGGAGTAGAAGGCGACCATCCTCTCGCCGTCGGAGACGGCGTTGCCGGAGAAGCAGCCGTCGGCGTCGAGGCCCCCCGGGGTCGGGGACAGGGCGATCGGCAGTGGTTCCCAGGTGATCAGGTCGGGGCTGCGGAAGTGGCCCCAGTGCATGTTCGCGTGGGTCGCTCCGTACGGGTTGTACTGATAGAAGACGTGGTACTGGTCGTCGTGGAAGACGAGCCCGTTGGGGTCGTTGATCCAGTTGTTCGGCGGGCGCAGGTGCACGACGGGCCGGTACGGATCGAGGGGTGCGGTGGACACACACGTGCCTTTCGGTATGTCAGAGAGTGCGCCGCGGTCGGCCGGTGGCCGACCGCGATCTACTCGAAGGCGTTGGCTTCCACCGGCGGCGAGTGGACGGCGGTCGTGATGCCGCCGCGGCCACGTGGCCCGGAGGATCGATCCGCTGCCCGGTGAGCAGGGGCAGATGAACGGCCGGCCTGGCATGGCTTTGTCTGGGCGGCGCCCCGCGCACGGGGCAGGGAGGGCGCGGGGCGCCGCGGTCGAACCGGTGGACCAGGCAGGTCAGGGATGCCCGGCACACCGGCCGTCGGGGAACGCACCCGCGATACGGGATGGGCGCGTTGCCGCGGTGGACCACCTTGGCCGGCTCGGCCGGGGTGGTGCGTCGTACACAGGGACATGGCGGCTCAGCCCCTTTCGCTCACACGTCCGGTGCGGGCGTGCTGTCGCGGATGACCAGGGACGGCTCCAGCAGGACCCGCTCCGGCGGCGCGTCCGGGTCGGCCAACCGCGCCAGGAGCAGTCGGACGCACTCCCGGCCGACCGCCTCCAGCGGCTGGGCGAGTGTGGTCAGGCCGGGCGAGAGGATGCCGGCGGTCGGCGAGTCGTCGAAGCCGACCACGGCGACCTCCCGGCCCGGTGTGGTCCCGCGCTCGCGCAGGGCGTAGTAGCAGCCCAGTGCGAGGGTGTCGGTGGCCGCCACCACGGCGGTGGCGCCCGCGTCCAGCAGCGGTTTGACGGCGGTGCGAGCGGCATCCACGTCGTCGGCGCTCTCTGCCCGCCGCCCCCGTATCGGCAGATTGTGCCGTCGCATGGCCCGCTGCCAGCCCTCGGCTCGGTCGTCACCGACGCCTGAGCCGCGCTGCCAGCCCAGGAACGCGATCTTGCGGTGCCCGAGGGAGATCAGGTGTTCCACCGCCGCGTCGGTACCGGCGGCGCCGTCCACGTCGACCCAGTCGCCGATCTGCCGCTTGGACCACATCCGGCCGAAGGCGACGAAGGGCACGTCCTGCTTGTCCAGCCAGGGCTGGCGCGGGTCGCCCCGTTCGTCGGTGTCGCTGAGCACGAAGGCGTCGACGTCGTGCTGGTCGAGGAGTTCCTCATAGCCCTTGAGGCTCGCGCCGCCGGGCGGTGAGGCGAACAGCAGGATGCGGTAACCGGCCTCGTCGGCGGCCTCGGACAGGGCGTGCAGGAAGCGGTCCATGACGGGGGCCGTGGTGCCGGGCGGGGTGGGCCGGACGCCGTAGCCGATGAGCTTGCTGGAGCGGGTGCGCAGTGTCTGGGCGGCGCGGCTGGGGCGGTAGCCCGTCTCGTCGATCGCACGAAGCACCCGTTCCAGAGTCTCGGGACGCAGCTTCTCCGGCGCGTTGATCGCGTTGGACACGGTCGGCGCGGAGACACCGGCCCGGGCGGCAACCGTGGCGATGGTCACCGGGCCCTTGGCCGGGGAACTGCGGGGAGAGCGGGGCATGGCGATCTCCAGGATCGGTCGGGCTGGAACAAGCTGGGCGTGGATCTATTTAAGCGATTCAGAGCGGCTTGTCAGCCCTGCGAGCTCGTGGTTAGGGTTCTTTTATCGATTTAATGAACGAGAGGTTGCGCCCCATTGGACGTCACTGTCAAGACCCACGACGGAAACATTTCCGCCACCGCCCCAGGGGCCGCGGTGCACGGCCTGCAGCCGTTCCTGCACGACGCCGTCGTCACGCTGTACGCGCCGAGCTTCGTCATCTCGCCCACGAACGGGCAGCTCACCGGCGGCGCGGACGGCTTCTACCATGGCGACAACAGGGCCCTTTCCCAGCTGGCCGTCACCGCCTCGAACGCGGTGCTCGCACCTGTCTCCGGCGGGCTGCAAGGCGCCGACCGGGCGGACTTCCGGGCGGTCCTTCGGGGACTGGGCGAGATGACGGAGGACCCGGTGGTCGCCCTGCACCGGCGCCGTACCGTCACCTCCGGCCGCCTGGAGGAGACCTTCGAGGTCAGCAACGCCGGCGCGCGGCCGGTCCGCCTCCGGCTCACGGTCCAGGCCGCCACCGACCTCGCGCCGATGGAGAAGGTCAAGGCCGGCCACCTCCTGGAACACATACCGCCCCAGGCCGTGGCGGACGGACTGCTCTGGTCACGCGACCGCTTCGCGGTGCGCCTGCACAGCACCCCGGCGCCCGACACCCTGGACGCTGCCGCCGGACAGCTGTCGTACGACATCGAACTGGCCCCCGGCCAGTCGCACACCATGCTCCTGACCTGCACAGCCATGCACACCGACGGTGACCAGTTCCCGGCCCCGCCCGCCGGCCAGGTGCCCTGGAGTGCGCCCGTCCTGCGCAGCGCCGACCGGCGCTTCGACCGCTGGCTGCAGCAGTCGCTCGCCGACCTGGACCGGCTGCGTCTGGCCGACCCGCTCTCCGGCGACAACGCGACAGCACGCGCCGATCAGTTCCTGGCCGCCGGCGCGCCCTGGTACCTGACCCTCTTCGGCCGCGACGCCATCTGGGCGGCCCGCATGCTGCTGCCCCTGGGCACCGACCTGGCCGCCGGCACCCTGCGCACCCTCGCGCGCCGCCAGGGTGCCGTCACCGACCCGACCACCGAGGAACAGCCCGGCAAGATCCTGCACGAAGTACGGCGCACCACCCAGCAGTTCAGCGACACGCTCGTCCTGCCGCCGCTCTACTACGGCACGGTGGACGCCACCCCCCTGTGGATCACCCTGCTGCACGACGCCTGGCGCTGGGGCCTGGCCCCCGAGGACGTCGAACAACTCCTGCCCCACGCCGAGTCGGCACTGGCCTGGATGCGCGCACAGGCTGACGCGGACGGCGACGGCTTCCTCAAGTACGTCGACCAGACCGGCCGGGGCCTTGCCAACCAGGGCTGGAAGGACCACGACGACTCCATCCGCCACCGCGACGGCCGCCTCGCCGAGCCGCCGATCGCCCTGTGCGAGGTCCAGGCGTACGCCTACGAGGCCGCAGTCGGCGGAGCGGCCCTGCTGCGGGCCTTCGACCGCCCGGGAGCCGACGTATGGGAGGAATGGGCCGAACAGCTGGCCGACCGCTTCCGCGAGCGGTTCTGGGTGCAGGACGCGCACGGCCCCTACCCGGCCGTCGCCCTGGACCGTGACGGGCGCCCCGTCGACTCGGTGACCTCGGGCTTCGGCCACCTGCTCGGCACCGGCCTGCTCAACCACGAGGAGAGCGCGCTGCTGGCCGCCCGGCTCACCGACCCGGACCTCGACTCCGGCCACGGACTGCGCACCCTGAGCAGCGCCTCAGGGGGCTTCAACCCCTACGGCTACCACACCGGTTCGATCTGGCCCCATGACACAGCCATCGCCGTACACGGCCTCGTCCGGGCCGGCTTCCCCCAGGCGGCGGCATCGCTCGCCTCCGGCCTGCTGGACGCTTCCGCCCACTTCGACGCCCGCCTGCCCGAACTGTTCGCCGGCCACAGCGCCGAAGCCGGCGCACGCCCCGCGCCCTACCCCGCCTCCTGCCGACCGCAGGCATGGGCCGCGGCATCGTCGGTCCTCGTGCTCCAGGCCGCCCTGGGCCTCGACGCGGACGTCCCCGGCGGCACGGTGACGGTCGCCCCCACCTTCGCACACGAGTACGGCCCGCTGACGGTGACGGGGCTTCGGGTGGCCGCCGGCCCGCTGGAGGTCACCGTCGCAGCGGACGGCGCAGCAAGCACGGTGGCGCCGGAAGGCATGACACTGGTCATCGATCAGTCGTGACCAGCAACACCCCTCCTTTCTCAAGGCGGGTTGGGGCGCCGAAGATCTCCGCACGATCATCGACACCTTCCTCGCCCAACTGCAGAGGCGTGGAAACACCAGCCACCCGGGTGCTGTTCGATCGCGATGCGCGTGCCACCCCAGCTGGAAACGAGAGGTGTCATGTGCGGCGACGTGCGGCGGGGTCGTCGGCGACGTGTCAGGCGACCGAGTCGACGCCGGGGCGGGCGTATCGCCCCAGGGAGCGGACCGAGGCGTGGCGGGAGCGGGCCGGCGGCATCGGGGTGGAGGTGCCGTTCCTCGGCGGCGTACAGAGAGAAGCGGGTGTGTTTCACTGGTCGTATGGCTACCGGAGCGACGCGGATCCGGCCGGTCGCGCGCGACGGCCGCACACGAGAACAGGACGTGCTGTCCGCCGTCCATGTCCCGTGGCGGCTGGAGTCCCGGGAGCCCGGTGACTGCCGGCCGGGCGGTGGCGAGATCGGGTGGATGCGCGCTCACGAACTGACGCGGTCCCGGATCGTGGAGTCCGCGGCGGCTCCGGTGGGCGGGCGGCGCGGGCCGGAGGAGATCGCGCGTACCGAGGACGAATGGATCGTCGCCCTGATCCAGCTCCGGGGACGCATGGTCATCGGTGGCGGCGAGGAGACGGTGGAACTCCGGCCGGGTGGCGTCGTGGTGTGGGACAGCACGGCACCGGTCTGGTTCGACATCAAGAAGAAGGACCACAAGCGCAGTGTCTTCTTCCCGCGCGAGTTCCTCTCCACGCTGTGCCCGACTCTCGACGCCCGCCCGATGGTCGAGCTGCCGTCCGCGGACCCCGCTGTCGGCCTGTTCCGGGCGGTGACGGCCGATGTGGCCCGCTACGCGCCGGAGCTGGACGACACGGGGCGGCACGCCTCGTCCCGCGCCCTCGCCGAACTGCTGGTGGCATGTCTGCGGCCGCGGGTGCTGCACGGGCGGGCGGCACTTCAGGCCGCGCTGTTCAAGCGTGCCTGCGCCCATGTCGAGGGACGGCTGGAGGACCCGGATCTGAGCCCCGGGGTCCTGGCCGCCGAACTGAAGGTGCCGCTGCGCACCCTCCAGGACGTGTTCGCCCAGCGAGGGCACACGGTGCGGGGATACGTCAAGGCCCTCCGCCTCGGCCGCGCCCATGTGGAGCTGAGCCGGGCCGACGGCCGCGGTGTCACAGAGATCGCCTTCGCCGTCGGGTTCGCCAACGCCGGACACTTCAGTCGCTCGTTCCACGAACGCTACGGTGCGAGCCCGCGCGAGGTGCGCGCGACGGCCCTCAGCCGGCAGCGCCGAGGTGCTCCGTGAAGAAGGCGACGGCCGCCTCCGCCGCCCGGTCGAAGGCAGGGGCGTCACGGTAGACGTCGAAGTGGCCGCCGCGGATGCTGACGTACTTCTTGGGCTCGTGGGCGCGGGAGTAGGCGGCGAACTGGAGCTCCGGCGGGCAGACGAGGTCGTCCTCCGCGACGATCATCAACATGGGGGTGGGACTGACGCGCTCGATGAGCAGGCCCGGTTCGTAGCCGGTCAGCAGCTCCATGCTGCGGAGAGTCACTTCGTTGCGATAGGTGGGGAGGTCGTTGTGCGTCTGGACGAACTCCCAGGAGTCCGGGGTCGGCAGGGCGGCCGGGGCGGTGGGGTCGGGGGAGGCCACGGGGATCATCGCGGGAGCCTCGCCCGCCATGCGCGCCCCGCGGTCGGCCCGCTGGAAGGCCGCCGCCGCGGCGAGTGCCGGCGCGGGCACCAGCCGCTGGCCGCATTCGCGGCCGCTGACCATGGGCACCTGGGCGACGATGGCGCGCACGCGGCGATCCTGGCCGGCGAGGACGATCACATGTCCGCCGGAGAGGCTGGAGCCCCAGGCCCCGATGCGCTCCAGGTCGGTCTGCGGCAAGGTCTCCGCGAAGGTCACGGCGTCGCTGTAGTCGCGCATCTGCAGGAGCGGGTCGATCTCCTGGCGCGGGGTGCCCTCGCTGGTGCCGAGGTTGCGGTGGTCGTAGACGACGGCGGCCAGGCCGGCCGCCGCGAACCGTTCGGCCAGGTCGGGCAGGCGTCCCCCCTCCTTGACGCCGGAGAGGCCGGTGGCCATGACCACGGTGGGGAAAGGACCGGGGCCCTCGGGTACGTAGTGCCAGCCGCGCAGCAGAGTCCCGTCGGTGGTCCGGAATTCGATGTCGTTTCGCATGGCTCCGAGCATGGACGGGGGCGGGAGGCGGTGCTGCTCCGGACGCGCAACCGCATGTGCGCTCGCGCGCAACACCCGCCACCGCGGGAGTGCGATGTTCCTGACCGGGCATCGCGGCGAGCTGTTCCCGGCTGAGATGTTCGCGGACATGTACCCGTCGGCGAACGGGCGGCCGAGCATGCCGCCCACCCCCAGGAGAGCCGGTTCGGCGGGAGCTTGTCCGGCTTCACCCGCCCCATCCGGAACCCGGCGATGCGCACATCACGGTCCACGTCGTCCAGGAAGCCAATCTCACCGATACCGACTGTTCCGTTGGTCCCCAAGGCCGGACCTGGCCGCTTCCCGAAGCGGCGCCGGGCACGGGCCGGGTGCCGGCGCTGCCTCGGTGTGGTCGGCCCCGGCCCCGGGAGACCTCCACCGCAGGCCGCGGCCCTACCGCGGCGGCGGTGCCGTCGAGCCGCGGGGGGTGAGCGAGGGGGTGGCGACCTGGTGGGACGCGGGTTCCTCGTCGGCGATGACCGCGAACAGGGTCCGGGCCACGTCGGCGCCGAACCCGTGCACGTCGTGGCTCATCGCGGACAGCGGCGGGTGGGTCAGCCGGCACAGCTGGGAGTCGTCCCAGGCGAGCAGGGAGAGGTCACCCGGCACCGAGACGCCCAGTTCCGCTGCGACGGCGGCTCCCGCGACGGCCATGATGTCGTTGTCGTAGAGGATCGCCGTCGGACGGTCGGTCATGAGCAGCAGAGAACGGGTGGCGCGCGCTCCTTCCTCGCCCTCGTAGCCCGTGGCGATCTGGAGGTCGTCGGCGAGGCCCAGGTCCCGCATGGCCTCGGCGAACGCCTTCGCGCGGATGGCGCTGTGGCCGAGCCCGGTGGGTCCGCCGACCCGGGCGATGCGGCGATGGCCGAGGGCGGCCAGATACCGTACGGCCTCGGTGGCGGCGGTGGCGTCGTCCGTCCACACCGAGGTGAATCCGCCTGTCAGCGACGGGTGACCGACCGCCACCGCGGGCAGCCCGACGGCGCGCAGTGCCGGCACACGAGGGTCGTTCTCGCTGAAGTCGACCAGGATGGACCCGCCGATCTGCCGGCCCCGCCACCATCTCTGCTGCAGCGCGATCTCCTCGTCCACATCCCGCACCAGGTGCAGCAGGAGCGAGCAGGACCGCTCGACCAGCACACTTTCGACCCCGGAGATGAACTCCATGTAGAAGGGTTCGAGGCCGAGCAGGCGGGCCGGCCGGCAGATCGCCAGCCCGATGGTGTCCACCTCGGCGCCGGAGGATAGGCTGCGGGCCCGTACGTCGGGCGTCCATCCCAGTTCCCGGGCCGCCTGGAAGATGCGGTCCCGGGTGGCGACGGACAGCCCGGGCCTGCCGTTGAACGCGAGCGACACCGCGCCCTTCGACACACCGGCCAGGGCGGCGACGTCCTTGATGGTGACGCGTTGCGTGGGTGCGCTCACGACGGTTCCACACAGAAGATCGCCGCACGGGCCTGTTCCGCGTCGGGCCCGGCCCAGCCGTCGACGCGGATTCTGCCCTCCTCGCCGGGGAGCAGGGTGACGAGGCCGGTGTCGGACACGGCGTCGGGGGCGAGCCGGTCGGGTTGCAGGAGGAGGTCCCTGACCAGGGTGTGTGCGCTGACCACGACGTCGACTGTATCGGCAGCACCGGGGACGGACTCCACCCGTACGTCGAAGTCCGGGCGCACGTAGGGGAAGTCACGGTCCGGTACGGGGAAGTGCACCGCGCGCAGCCCGTCCACGTCCGCGACCAGGAACTCCCCGTCCAGCCCGAGCAGGTCCGCGGGCAGCGGCGTCCGTACCGCGTCACGAGCGCCCACCTCCACGGTGAGCGGCACCCGGGCCGTCACCGTCCCGTCGGCCGCTGCCCTGCGTACGGTGACCTCGGCCCGCCAGGGGACGGCCGCCTGGTTGACGAGGCACAGCGCGACACCGTCCGCGGCGGGCTGGAGGGTGAGCAACCGGTCGGCGTACAGGCGGCGCAGCTCGTGGTAGAGCGGCTTGAGCCGTCCGTCGCCGTCGACGGCCGCCCAGGAGCTGACCGGCCAGCAGTCGTTCAGCTGCCAGACGACGGTGCCGGCGCAGCGCGGCCAGTGGGAGCGCCAGTGCTCGATTCCGGCGGCGACGGCCCGGGCCTGGACGAGCTGGGTCAGGTAGTGCCAGCGGTCGAAACCGGCCCCGGTGCCCTTCGGGAGAGCGAAGTGACGGGCGACCCCGCGGTCGAGTTTGCCGTTGCCGTCCTCGGCCTTCTGGTGGTGGAGCATGCCGGGCGAGTCGGGGGCGAGGTCCTCGCCGGGCAGGGCACGCCGCAGGGTGGCCAGGGCGGGCGGCGCCTGCCAGCCGAACTCGGCGACGAAGCGCGGCACGCTGTCGCGGTACTCCGCGTAGTCCCTCCGGTTCCACACCTCCCAGGAATGGTGGGTGCCGTGCGCCGGGTCGTTGGGGTGGTGGTCCCAGGAACCGGACCAGGGGCTGCCCGCCGTGTACGGCCGGGTCGGGTCCAACTCGGCGACGACCCGCGGCAGCAGCTCCAGGTAGTACCCCCCGCCCCAGGAGTCACCGGCCAGCTCGGGCTCCCAGCCCCAGTCCCTGAATCCCCACAGGTTCTCGTTGTTGCCGTTCCACAGCACCAGCGAGGGGTGCGGCATCAGCCGTACGACGTTCTCCCGGGCCTCGGCCTCCACCTCGCCGCGCAGTGGCTGCTCCTCGGGATAGGCGGAGCAGGCGAACAGGAAGTCCTGCCAGACCATGAGCCCGAGTTCGTCGCACACGTCGTAGAAGGCGTCGTCCTCGTAGATGCCGCCGCCCCAGACGCGCACGAGGTCGACGTTGGCGTCCGCGGCCTGGGTGAGGCGGTGCCGGTAGCGCTCCGGGGTGACGCGGGAGGGCAGGACGTCGTCGGGGATCCAGTTCACGCCGCGCGCGAAGAGGCGTACCCCGTTGACGACCAGGGTGAAGCCGGTGCCGTACGCGTCGGGGGTGCGGTCCAGTTCGACGGTGCGGAAGCCGATGCGCCGCCGCCAGGTGTCCAGTGTGTCCTCGCCGTCGGCAAGGGTGACCGTCAGGTCGTACAGCGGCTGCTTCCCGTACCCGCGCGGCCACCACAGCTCCGGCTCGGGAACGTCCAGCACGAGCAGGGCGTGTCCGTCCGCGAAGGTGACCTCGGTGTCCGTTCCGGCCACCGACGCCCGCGCGGTCAGGAGACGTCCGGCGCCGCCGCCGGTGCGTTCCACCGTGAGGTGGATCTCGACACGGCCCTGTGCCCCGGTGACCGTGACGACGGGCCGGGCCTGGGCGATCCGGGCGGTCGACCAGTGCTCCAGTCGTGCGGGCCGCCAGATCCCGGCGGTGACGACGGTGGGACCCCAGTCCCAGCCGAAGCTGCACGCCATCTTGCGGATGTACTGGGAGGGCTCCGGATAGACGTTCGGCCGGTCGCCGACCGTCTTGCGTACGGCCTCCGCCTCCTCGCGGGCCGGAGTGAAGCACACCTGGAGTTCTCCGGCGCGGCCGGTGACGTCGAACCGGTGGGTGCGGTGCATGTTGCGGGTCCGGCCGAGCACCTTGCCGTCGAGGGTGATCTCGGCCGCGGTGTCGAGACCGTCGAAGACCAGGTCCGTGCGCTCGTGCGCGGTGTCGGCCGTGAGGCGGGCGGTGTAGGCCCAGGCCTGGTCGCCGACCCAGGCGATGGCGTGCTCGTTGGCGCCGATGAAAGGGTCGGAGATGATCCCCGCGGCCAGCAGGTCGGTGTGCACGCAGCCCGGTACCCGGGCGGGCAGCACCGTGTCCTCGTGGCGCAGCCCCCACCCGTCGCTGAGCTGGGTGACGTCCTTCATGTGCGGCTCCCCTCACGTGAGGCAAGGTCGGTTCCGGTGACGGCCCAGCCAACCTAGCTGCCCGTTCCAGGGATGTCCATAAACCGGTCTAGTCCTCGCCGATCTGGTGTTGTTTGTCGCCTTTAGCCCCTTTCAGCTGCCGATACGGCTCCATCTTGGAGCGCTCAGGTAACGATTGGGTATCGCGATGGAACCGACAGCTTTACCGGTTCAATCCAGCGGTGCCATAGTGCCGACAGCCCAAAGGCGGGCCTGAGCCGCAAATCTGGAAGGAGCTGCGCATATGGGGAGGAAGACGCTCGCCGTCGCCACACTGATCGCCGTCACGGCGCTCACGGCGACGGGATGCACGGGGGCGGCGGCGACCAAGGGGGAGTCCGCCGCCGCGGCGAAGGACCCGGACAGCGTGTCCGGCACCATCACGGTCCTGACGCACCGCACGGACCTCGTCCAGAACGGCACGATGAAGAAGTACGCGGCCGCCTTCAACAAGTCCTATCCCAAGGTGACGGTGAAGTTCGAGGGCATCACCGACTACGAGGGCGAGGTCAAGATCCGCATGAACACCAAGAACTACGGTGACGTGCTGATGATCCCGAACGCGATCGCCAAGAAGGACTACCCCTCGTTCTTCGCCTCCCTCGGCGGCACCGCCGAACTGAGCCAGAAGTACCGTTTCACCGGCAACACGACTGTCGGCGGCAAGGTGTACGGCCTCGCCACCGTGGGCAACGCCAACGGGTTCGTCTACAACAAGGCGGTCTGGAAGAAGGCCGGCATCACCGCCTGGCCCACCACCCCGCAGGAGTTCCTGACCGACCTCAAGGCCGTCAAGGCCAAGACGAGCGCGGTGCCGTACTACACGAACTTCAAGGACATGTGGCCGCTGACCGCCGGCACCGCGAGCATCGGCTCGGTCAGCTGCGACGCGCAGGCCAACGACAAGCTGGCGACCTCCAGCGCCCCCTGGGCCGAGGGCAGCGACCTCAACGTCATCGACACCCTGCTCTACGACGTCGTCCACGACAAGCTCGTCGAGAAGGACCCCACCACCACCAACTGGGAGAACTCCAAGGGGATGATCGCCCGCGGGCAGATCGCCACCATGCAGCTCGGCTCCTGGGCCATCAGCCAGATGCAGAACGCGGCCGAGACCGCCGGGACGAACCCCGACGACATCGGGTTCATGCCGTTCCCGGCGCAGAAGAACGGCAAGTTCTGCGCGATCACGTCGTCCGACTACCAGCAGGCGGTGAGCGTCCACTCGACGCACAAGGCCGCCGCGCGGGCGTGGGTCGACTGGTTCACCGAGAAGTCCGGCTTCGCCCAGAACGAGGGCTCGATCCCGACGCTCAAGTCGGGCGCCCTGCCGGACACCCTGAAGCCCTTCGAAGACAACGGTGTCACTCTCCTCGAACAGTCCCAGGCCAAGAGCGCCCAGGTCAACGCCATCGACAACGAAGCCGAGATCGGCCTGGCCAAGCCCGACTACCGGCAGAAGCTGGTCGACATGGCCCGCGGTGTCCAGAGCGGCAGCCTGAAGGACTACTTCGCCGACCTCGACAAGAAGTGGAGCGAGGCGGAGAAGACCGCGGGCTCCTGACGGAGCGCGGCGCGCGGACCCGGCCAAAGCCTCCCCGCTTCCGGGTCCAGCCCGCCGACCGCATCCAGCGGACGACCGAAAGGCCGACATGACCCCCACCACACAGACGCCCACCGCACGCGTGGGCGAGGAGAGCACCGTCGCCCGCGCGTCCAGCGGCAGGGCGCGCCGGACGGCGACGAGGAGTCCCCGGCGTGGACGCGGCCCGCTGAGCAGGGCCACCCCCTGGCTGTTCCTGCTGGCCCCGCTGGCCCTGCTGGTCACGTTCACCTACGTGCCCGTGGCCAACATGATCTACTACAGCTTCACCGACTGGGACGGCGTCAGCCCGGAGATCCACCTTGTCGGCGCCGGGAACTACACCGAACTGTTCACCCGTCCCGAGCTGTTCCGGGTTTTCCTGGTCAGCTTCTACTACCTGGCCGCCTCCGCCGTGCAGATCGTCATCGCCCTGTACTTCGCGACCGTCCTCAGCTTCGACCTGCGCCTGCGCAACCTCTTCAAGGGAATCCTGTTCTTTCCCTATCTGATCAACGGCGTCGCCATCGGCTTCGTCTTCCTCTACTTCTTCCAGGACGGCGGCACCCTCGACTCGGTGCTGTCCTGGTTCGGCGCGGGCGGCGACCACGCCTGGCTCGGTGATCCGACGTCCGCCAACGTCTCCCTGGCGGGCGTGTCCGTGTGGCGTTTCACCGGACTGAACTTCGTGCTCTTCCTGGGCGCGATCCAGTCCATCCCCGGCGAACTGTACGAGGCGGCCGAACTCGACGGCGCCACGCGGTGGCACCAGTTCCGGTACCTCATCGCGCCGAGCATCAAGCCCGTGATCAGCCTCAGCGTGATCCTCGCCGTGTCCGGGTCCCTCTCGGTCTTCGAGATCCCCTACATCATGACGGGCGGGGCCACCGGCACCACGACCTTCGTCATCCAGACGGTGAAGCTCGCGTTCCAGTTCAACAAGACGGGCCTGGCCTCCGCCGCGGCGGTCGTCCTGCTCCTGATCATCCTGGTGATCACCTGGATCCAGCGCCGCCTCGTGCCCGACGAGAAGGTGGACCTCGTATGACAGCCAACGCCGTGGACGGCCGGCGCCCCCGGCGCATCGGTTCGGTCCTCATCTATCTGTCCCTGGCCGCCGCGTCGCTGGTGGTCCTGGTGCCCCTGGTCGTCGTCTTCCTCACCTCGCTCAAGACGTCGAAGGAGATGACGGACGGGGGAGGCGCGTTCCGTCTGCCCCACGACTGGCTCAACTGGTCCAACTACGCCACCGCGTTCAGCGACGGGCACATGCTCACGGCGTTCGGGAACACCGCGTTCATCCTGCTGTTCTCCATCACCGGCACCGTGATCATCGGCTCGATGACCGCGTACGCCATCGACCGGTTCACCTTCCGCGGCCGGAGACTGGTCATGGGCCTGTTCCTGGTCGCCACCCTGGTGCCGGGCGTGACCACGCAGGTGGCCACCTTCCAGGTGGTCAACAGCTTCGGCCTCTTCGACACCCGGTGGGCGCCGATCGTGCTGTACATGGGCACCGACATCGTGTCCATCTACATCTTCCTGCAGTTCATCCGCTCCATCCCCGTCTCCCTCGACGAGGCCGCCCGGCTCGACGGCGCGAACGCGCTCACCGTCTACTGGCGGATCATCTTCCCGCTGCTCAAACCGGCGATCGCCACCGTCGTCATCATCAAGGGCATCACCGTCTACAACGACTTCTACATCCCCTTCCTCTACATGCCCTCCGAGGACCTGGGCACCATCTCCACCGCCCTGTTCCGCTTCAAGGGCCCCTTCGGCGCCCACTGGGAGGCCATCTCGGCCGGCGCGATCCTCGTCATCGTGCCCACGCTCGTCGTCTTTCTCTTCCTCCAGCGCTACATCTACAACGGGTTCGCACGGGGCGCCACGAAGTGAACGGGCGGGCAGGGCCGGCGGCGACGGGTCTGCCGCCGACACCGCCGACCGTGCCGGAAGCAGCTCCACGAGACCGGACGTACGACCGTGCCCGCCGGACCGGTTCACGGGGAGGCGGACGCGGCTCCACCTTCACGACGCTGCCCGCAGCCCAGGCCGACCCGATGCGCGGTGCACGTCGGCCAGGGCAGCGAGGGCCGTTCACCCACTGCACCGAAACGAGTCATTCCCCCTGAGCAGGGCTACCCACGTCAAAGGAGACGTCCATGCCCAACCCACCCCTGAACCGTCGCGCGTTCGTCCTCCTCGGTGCCTCGGTCGCCGTCGCAGCGGGTTCCCAGCTGTCGAAGGCCGCCGCCGCACCTTCCCCCCGGACGTCCGCCGGCGTGCCGACGCAGGTCCGGCTCGTCGACGACGGGGCGAACCCCGCCACCCGTTCCCTGTTCGCCTTTCTGAAGCGCCAACAGGGCAAGGGCATCCTCTTCGGTCACCAGCACGATCTCACCTACGGTTTCACCTTCGGCACCCCGAACGGGAAGGCGTCCGACACGAAGGCGGCGGTGGGTGACTACCCCGCCGTCTTCGGCTGGGACACCCTCATCCTCGACGGCGGTGAGCGTCCCGGCGTCGAGGGCGGAACCCACGCCGAGAACATCGCCGCGCTCAGCCGGGTCATCAGACAGGGCGACGCCCGCGGCGGCATCAACACGCTCAGCGCACACATGCCGAACTTCGTCACCGGCGGGAACTTCAACGACACAGCGGGCCGAGTGGTCGGCCGGATCCTCCCCGGAGGCGCGCAGCACGCGCGGTTCACCGCGTTCCTCGACCGCGTCGCCAAGGCGGTCAAGGGCGCCCGTCGAGCCGACGGCACCGAGATCCCGGTGATCTTCCGCCCCTTCCACGAGAACAACGGCGGCTGGTTCTGGTGGGGCGCGGGCCACACCACCTCGGCGGAGTACATCGAGCTGTACCGCTTCACCGTCGAGTACCTGCGCGACACCAGAGGCGTCCACAACCTGCTCTACGCCTACTCGCCCAACCAGAGCTTCGGAGGCGACCCGACCGGCTACCTCAGGACCTACCCCGGCGACCGGTTCGTCGACATCCTCGGCTACGACGCCTACGACGATTCGGCCGGCTCGGCCGGCTGGCTGAACGGCCTGGTGAACGACCTGGCCATGGTGGTTCGGCTGGCGAACGAGCGGGGCAAGGCGCCGGCCCTCAGCGAGTTCGGGGAGAGCGGCACCGAGGGACGCGACGTGAAGTGGTTCACCCGGCTGTCGGCCGCCGTCGAGGCGGACCCGCTGGCCCGTCAGGCGACGTACATGCTCACCTGGGCCAACTTCGGAGGCACCAACCGCGCCTATGTGCCCTACCCGGGCCATCCGCTGTGGGCGGACTTCGTGTCGTACTACGAGGACCCCTACACCGTCTTCGCCGACGATCTGCGGGGGGTGTTCTCCGCACGCACCACCGCCGTCGGGAACGAGCCGTTCCTGCACCTGGTGACCCCCACGGACCGGCAGCGCGTGACGACAACCAGGACCACCGTACGGGTGCGGGTCACCCCGGCGCGGGCGAGCCGGGTCACCTGGGCCGTGAACGGCGGACGCCCCAGACCGCTGCGCCTCGACGCCGACGGCTTCTACTCGGGCGACTGGTCGGTCGACCCGGCCTGGCTCGACAACCGCAAGGCCGACGTGACCGTGAGCGCGCGGGTGGACGGCGGGACGCTCACCGACTCGGCCGTGGTGCTCCTCGGCGAGGTCGCGCCCCTGCCCGACGGGTGGGTGGACGACTTCGAGGGCTACGCCGGGGACGACGTCAGCCTGAGCGAGGCCTACAGCCACGTCAACTCCAACGTCACCACCCTGTCCGGCGAGCACAGGGCCACGGGCTCCTACGGGCTGGCCTACGCCTACGACTTCACCAGCGCCGAGTACACCGGCATCGGCAAGTCCGTGGACGCCGACTGGTCCGCCTTCACCTCCATGGAACTGTGG
Source organism: Streptomyces sp. NPDC057253 (assembly GCF_042669125.1). Classification (NCBI taxonomy): domain Bacteria; kingdom Bacillati; phylum Actinomycetota; class Actinomycetes; order Kitasatosporales; family Streptomycetaceae; genus Streptomyces; species Streptomyces sp. NPDC057253. Next base: position 32,072 of record NZ_JBHUXV010000098.1, read on the forward strand.
CTCCAAGGCGACGGGTCCGGGAACGGCGCGACCCTCCAGATCGTCGCGGACGGCGCCTACTTCGAGTACGGGGTTCCGCTGTCCGACACCACCGGGCAGCGGGTCCAGGCACTCTTCAGCGACTTCAGGCCCGCCCCCTGGGACACCGCACACGCCGACGCCCTGCTCGACGCGGCTCATCTCGCCAAGGTGACGGCGTTCAACCTGTACCTCGGACACGGCAGCAGCGGGGCCCTCAAGGGGGTCGTCCACGTGGACGACATCAGGGCCGTATGACAGCTGAGGGGACCGACGCGGACCGGACGCCCGGGAACCGCACGGTCGTATCGAACAGAACGGAGGGGAGAGCACACGGGACTCGCGGCCGTCGTGCCGGGCTTGTCCCCGTTCCCCTGCTCTCCCTCGGCTTGAGCCGTCACCGGTGCGGCCCGATGCTAACGGGCCGGCGAGACCGATCTCCGTGCGGGCATGGGCCACCGCACGGAGAGGGTCCATGGGCCTGTCCGGCTCATCGGCCATGGGGGGGAGATCTACGCAGGGGTGCGGGTGACCGGCCCTGCTTCGCTGCCGGCCGGCGCGTCCGTCGGCACGCCGGGCGTGACGCTCTCGAGAGCCGTCCCGTTCGTGTTGCGGGTCATCGCGAGCGGGATCAACAGCACGAGGAGGAAACCGCCGAAGGCGAACCACGCTCCTGAGAACCCGACAGCGCTGAACGCCGCCACGGCGATGTAGGGGCCGGCCACCCCGCCGAGGTCGCCGAGTGCGGAGGACACCGAGGCGCCGCGGTTGCGGATTCTGGTCGGGAAGTGCTCGGCGGTGATCAGGTTCAGGATGGGAGTGCTGAAGCCGATCACCATGCCCATGGCCACCCAGGCCACGACGATCAACGCCGTGGTCGGGAAGATCCCCATCAGGATGATCAGCACCGCGCTGGTCGCCGTCATGGCCGCCAGCGAGTGTTTGCGGGGGAACATGTCGGTGACGGCGAACGCCAGCAGCGCGCCGATGACGACACCCACGCTCAGGCCGATCGAGAGCGCGATGCTCTGGGCGATGTCGAAGCCGCGTCGGGTCAGCAGTTCGACGCCGAGTCCGAGTACGGACTTCACCGGGACCTGGAAGCCGAACCAGATCAGGGCGAAGAGGATCGTCCAGCGCAGGTTGGGGGCCTGGAACAGTTTCCGGGTCTGGCCGCCCTCCTTGGTGTCCGGGGTGGTGCCGGGCAGCGCGTTGTGGCGTGTGTCGAGCGGGGGCAGTTCGCCCGGAATCCGGCTGCGTACGTGGTCCTCCGCCTTGCGGATGACCTTCTCCGCCTCGTCGGCACGGCCATGGGTGACGAGCCAGCGCGGGGACTCCGGCATCACGCGGTACCCCGCCAGGTAGATCACCGCCGCCAGGGCCGGCATCACCAGCATGACCCGCCAGCCGGCGTCGAATGCGGGCACCACGGCGAGGCCGATGAACGGCACGCTGGCCAGGCCGGCCATTCCGGGGATGACGGCCGTGGCCACGTGGCGGCCGCGTCGGGCGGCGGGGGAGAGCTCGCTGAGGTAGGAGCCGATGGTGATCGCGGCCGCCGCGGAGCCCATGTTGGCGAGGAAGCGCGCGCCGGTGAACACCGTCAGGGACGGGGCGAACGCGCTGAGCAGTGAGCCCGCTCCGCAGAGCATGACCCCGGAGAACAGGGCGGCGCGACGGCCCTTGCGGTCGGACAGGTAGCCACTGCTGAGCGTCCCGAGCAGGGTGCCCCACAGGCCCAGGCTGATCACCCGGGCGCCGTCGCCGAGCGAGGCGTTGAACTGGTCCAGTGCGCCCGGGAGCGCGATACCGATGTTGACACCCTCGAAGTAGGCGAAGAAGAACCCGGCGCCCAGCATGAACAGCAGGGACTTCGGGTGAGGCCAGATGGGGAGGCGATCCAGTCTCGCCCCTACCTCGGACTCGGTGATGGCCATTGTCGATCTCCCTGTGTCGTCACCGTTTCACGCATTTTTCGCTTGGCGAAATTTCTTCGGAGGTTAGTGACGGTGATACGGCCCGTCAAGGGTGCGTAAGCGGGAAGCCGCCCTCGGCCTCCGGGGCCGGATTCCGCCGCCCGGCGGCGTCGCGACCCGGGACGGGCGGTCCGGCCATGGTGCGGAGGATCGTCGGGCAGGTCCGGCTCCGGCGGGATGCCGGGTTCGGCCGGCCCCCGCGGAAGCGGCAGGGGATCACCGCTCGGAAAAGCGAACTGGGCCCCCTCGCCCAGCAGTTGGGTCAGAGCCTCTGGAGGTTCAGGCCTAGCGGGATGGGCGGGCCTTCGTGAAGCGATCCTGTTCGTCGCGCACCGCGGCGACACAGCCGGTGAGGTGCTGCCCGGCGGCTGTCGCGGATCCTGGCGACCGTACGAGGGGGCGATGGCCCGGTGCGGCCGGAGCCGGCGAGTCACTGGATCCGGACGTCTCGACGCGGGTCGCCTGGAACCCCCGCGGGCGAGGACGACCGGGCTCGCCGACCGCGGTCGGCTGCACAGGCGGGCGACGGACGGTTCGCGGAACGTGCACGGTCGGGCGGGGCGCGCCCGTGATCGACGGGCTCCCGGCGGCAATCGAGTCTGTGTGCCGGACGGCGACAGCGGGTCGCCCTTCGGATGCCGGACCGGGGACAGCGGATGCCGCGAACGGACGCTTGTGGCGGATGGATCCTCCGCGGACGGCGGGCGCTGCCCGGGTCCGGTACGTGCCGGTCGGCAGGTGGCCGCGAACCTGCGCGAGCCGCTCGACGTCTACCGCACCAGACCACTGGACCACCTGGCGTGCGGCTTCCGCGAGGCGCCGGGCTCAGTGGGTCCGGGACTCGTAGTCGTCGCGGGTGACCGGCTCTCCGGGCAGCGCGAACAACGTCTCGCCGGCGCGCAGGCCGGCCATGAGCATGGCGAGCAGTCGGCGGTGAGTGCCTTCCGGAAGGGCGGAAGGGCGTACGCCACCGAGCATCGCGACCGCCATGGCCACATCGCCCACGCCGACGTCCGCACGCAACGCCCCCTCGGACCGGGCCGCGTCCACGATCTCCTCGAAAAGGTCCAGGAGGCGCCGACGCCCGGCCAGGACTTCGGGCGTCTGCAACTCCGCGCGGGACCCGGCGCCGTGCAGGGTCGCGTCGATCGCGAGCTGCAGCGCGGCGGCCTCGGCCATCACCTCCTCCAGCACACTCCACGCATCCGCTTCCGTGGCACGCACCTCGCGTATGCGGTCCATCGCCAGCTCCAGGCTGTCGAGGACGACCGCGCTCACCAGTGCCTCCCGGCTCGGAAACCTCCGGTACAGCGTCCCGACGCCCACCTGGGCGGCGCGGGCCACATCCTGCATGGCCACGTCGAACCCGTACCGGCTGAACTGCTGACGGGCGGCCTGGAGGATCTGGTCGCGGTTCTGGCGCGCGTCGCCGCGCAGCCTGGTCGGCGTGGCTCCTGTCGGGCGCGTCCCCACGGGCTCCTCCTTCGGCGAGCGACCGTCCCTCGACAATCGGGTCCAGCTTAGCTACCGTCAAGTGGACACATTTCGTCCACTTAGAGATGGGGTCGCCCATGCAAGGGACTTCCGACCGGACCTGTCCCGCAGTCCATCTGCCGGTACGCCGGGAGGACGGACTGGCACCCCCTGGGGACTACGCCGGGATGCTGGCACTCGAACCCGTCTTCCCCGCCACGCTGTACGACGGGCGCGAGGTCTGGGCCGTCGCCCGGCACTCGGTCGTCCGTGAGGTGCTGAACGACGTCCGGTTCAGCACCGATCGCAGGCGGGAGGGGTATCCGATGCTCAGCGCCAGCCAGCCGGCCCGGCGGCGTGACGTGCCACGGAACATCATCACGATGGACCCTCCCGAGCATCCCGAGGCCAGGCGCGCGGTGACCCAGGAGTTCACCTCGCGCAGGATCAACCAGCTGCGACCGAGGATCCAGCAGGTGGTCGACGAGCGGATCGACCGACTGCTGGAGGCGACGCAGCCCGTCGACCTGTTCGAGGTTCTGGCACTGCCGGTCCCCTCGCTGGTCATCTGCGAACTCATCGGCGTGCCCTACCGTGATCACGCGTTCTTCGAAGACCGGTCGAGCCGCTTCCTCTCCGCCGCCGCGAGCCGGGAAGAACGCGCTGCGGCGGTCGAAGAGCTGCGCGAGTACATGCACACCCTGGTCGCGGACAAGGAACGGCACCCCACCGAGGACCTGCTCGGCCGTCAGGCACGGGACGGCGCCGAACACGACTACCTGGTGGAACTGGGTGTCCTGCTGCTGGTCGCGGGACACGAGACCACGGCGAGCATGATCGGGCTCGGCACCCTCGCACTCCTGCAGCGCCCCCACCTCTGGGAGGTCGTACGCACCGAACCCGACCGTGTCCCCGACGTGGTGGAGGAACTGCTGCGCTGGTTCACGATCGCCGAGAAGGTCACCGTCAGGGTGGCCATCGAGGACGTCGAACTGCACGGCCGACACATCCGGGCCGGGGACGGCTTGCTACTGTTGACGAACGCGGCCAATCACGACCCCGAGGCGGTCGCGCACCCTGAGGTGATCGACCCGGACCAGGCGAGCCGGCAGCACCTCGCGTTCGGGTTCGGTCCCCATCTGTGCCTCGGCGCGAACCTGGCCCGTGCGGAGCTGGAGATCGCCCTGGGAACGCTGACCAGGCGGGTCCCCGGTCTGCGCCTGGCCGTGCCGGTCTCCGAACTCCGGTTCCGCCACGAGTCCAGCATCTTCGGTCCCCTGGAGATCCCGGTGCATACCGGGACCGCCCACTGAGCACGACTATCGGCCGGTCCTTGCTTGTGTACGACGACGAGGCCTCGTCGTCGTACACAAGCAAGGACC
>NZ_JBHUXV010000099.1:0-36773 GCF_042669125.1 Streptomyces sp. NPDC057253
GGCGGGCAGTTCCTTGATCCGGATGTCGCGGAAGGACACCCGGTCGTCGGCTCCGTGGTTCTGGATGCCGATGTGCCCGTCACGCAGGCTGCGGGCCGGATCGGTGTTGGTGAAGTCGTTGATCTGCACGCCGTTGAGCCAGACGCGGAGGCGTTCGCCCTCCACCCGGATCTCGTACGTGTTCCACTCCCCCGGCGGGTTCAGCGCACGGTCGCGCTTCTTCAGGTCGGCGGAGCGGAAGCCGTAGACGGATCCGGTCGTCTTCTCCGGTACGTCGGTGGCGTCGATCTGGATCTCGTAGCCGTGGTCCACCGCGGACCACGGGTCGTCGGAGGGCGGGAAGCCCACGAACACACCGGAGTTGTCGTCCCCCGAGGCGCCGGCCATCCTCCAGTCGAGCTTCAGGGAGTACGACGCGAGGTCCTGGCCGGGGTACCAGAGCATCCCCATCCCGCCGGCCGACGTGAGCGTGCCGTCGTCGGAGCGGGTGAAGGAGCCCGGGCCCGCCTGCTTCCAGTCGGCCAGCGACTCGGCCGTGCCGTCGAAGAGGGGCCGGTATCCGTTCTCCGGTCGGCAGTCGGCCTGGGCGTCGCCGATCGCATACCGGATCCCGCCCAGCAGGTGTCCGCGGAATACGGGATCCGCGTACGACTCCTTCGTGTGGCCGAAGCCGGTGTAGAAGGCGCGGCCGCCCTGGTAGCCCTGGCACCAGGCGATCGGATGGTCGCCGTTCATCGTGCCGCCGGTGTACGACGACTCGTCGAGGGAGGCCAGGACGTGGACGCGCTCGCGGGGGTTGGAGCGGTAGTTGTACCACTCGTCGGTCCGGTTCCACGTCGGCGGCAGGTCCGAGGTGGAGGGGTGGGCGCGGTCCTCGGCGACCACCGTGGCCGGCTGGATCGCCGGGTGGGACTGGAAGTAGGCGCCCGCGAGGCCGCCGTAGAACGCCCAGTCGTACTCGGTGTCGGCGGCCGCGTGGATGCCGACATATCCGCCGCCGCCCCGGATGTAGCCCTCGAAGGCCCGCTGCTGGGCGGGGTCGAGGACGTCTCCGGTGGTGGAGAGGAACACGACCGCGTCGTAGCGCCGCAGGTTGCGCGCGGTGAAGGCGCTCGCGTCCTCCGTGGCGTCGACCGTGAAGCCGTTGCTGGCGCCCAAGTCCTTTACCGCGGCGACTCCTTCGGGGATGGAGTCGTGGCGGAATCCGGCCGTCTTGGAGAAGACCAGGACGCGCTTGTCGTCGTCGCTGTGGGAGGCGGCGGGCTGCGAGACGCACCCGAGGAGCAGGGCGGTACCCACAACAGCCGTCGTCCATCGTCCAGTTGTGTTCATGCGAGCTCCTCCTGTCAACCGGTCGTGAAGGTGAAGTCGTCCACGTCGAACAGGGCGCCGGTGCCGGTCCCCTTGAAGACCAGGTAGAGCGTGGTGGTGCCCCTGGGTGCGCGGGACAGGTCGGCGGTGACGTCCTGGAAGGTCTCCCAGCCGCCGGTCACCGGAACGGTCGCCTGGCCGAGCAGGGTGCCGGTCGCGGACCCCGCGCGGATCTCGAGCGTGCCGCCGGAGCCGCCGGAAGAGACGCGCGCCGAGAGGGACTTGGCGTTGCTCAGCACGTACGGCGTGAAGGCGATCCAGTCGCCGTTGTTGATGTCGCCGACCGTGTTGCCGCCGTGGGCCGCGGACTTGGCGATGACGGAGACGCCCGAGCCGGTGCCGAAGTGCTCGGCCTGGCGGTGCCGGGGTTGCAGGACGCTCTGGTCGTGGGTGGTGAGCGGGGCCTGGCCGCCGCCACCGTTGTCGGTGTACTCGGCGTCCATCACGCCGAAGATGTTCGCGTCCTCGTCGTGGCCGCCGTCGGCGCTCGTCTGGATGGTGCCGGTGCAGCCGTTGGCGGAGGTGACGGGGTGGCCGTGGCTGTCGTGGCCGAGGACGAAGGTGACCTTGACCTTGGCACAGTCGATGGTCCTGCCGTCCTCGGGGTCGCTCACGCTCACCTTGAAGGGGATCGCGTCGCCGAAGCTGAACAGCTGCCCGTCACGTGGGAGTTCAAGGGTGACCTGGGGCGCGGTGTTGCCGACGACGATCTGCACGCTCGCGCTGCCGGTGCGGTCCGAGGGGTCCTTCGCGGTGAGGGTCGCGGTGTAGGTGCCGTTCCTCCTGTACGTGTGCGTCGGGTTCGCCCCCGTCGAGGAGGTGCCGTCGCCGAAGTCCCAGCTGTACGTGAGGGCGTCGCCGTCCTGGTCGCTGGTGCCCGCCGAGGAGAACCGCACCCTCAGCGGCGCCTGTCCCGACGTACGGTCGGCCGACGCCTGGGCGACCGGTGAGTGGCGGCCGGTGACGTTCTCGATGCGGTACAGGGCGGAGTTCTCGTCGCCGCCGAACCAGGCGAGGCCGTAGTCGAGGACGTACAGGGCGCCGTCCGGGCCGAAGGCCATGTCCATCACCTGGGTGCCGGTCCACGGGATGTCGTTGATGGACTCGACGGTGCCGTTCGCGTCGCTGGAGATCCGCTTGATCCAGCGGCGGCCGAACTCGCCGGCGAAGAAGTCGCCGTCGTAGGCCTCGGGGAATTTCACGGGCGAGTCGAGCGCGGGGTCGTAGTGGTAGACCGGGCCGCCCATGGGGGATTCGGAGCCGGTGCCGAACTCCGGTACGGAGCCGCCGTCGTAGGGGATCCAGGCGGCCTTGGCCGGGGGGAGGTCGGTGAGGCCGGTGTTGTGCGGGGAGTCGTTCTTCGGGGCGGCGCAGTCGAAGGCGGCGCCCGAGGTGCCGGTGGCGAAGTCGTAGTCGACGTAGGCATCGTTGTCGCCGGTGCAGTACGGCCATCCGAAGTTGCCGGGAGCGGTCACGCGGGCGAACTCGACCTGGCCTGCGGGGCCTCGGGCCGGGTCGGCGGCGCCGGCGTCGGGGCCGTAGTCGCCGACGTAGAGGATGCCGGTGGCCTTGTCGACGCTGAAGCGGAACGGGTTGCGGAAGCCCATGGCGTAGATCTCGGGCCGGGTCCTGTCGGTGCCGGGTGCGAAGAGGTTGCCGTCGGGGACGGTGTAGGAGCCGTCGGCGTGGACCGTGATGCGCAGGATCTTGCCGCGCAGGTCGTTGGTGTTGCCTGCGGTGCGCTGGGCGTCGAAGGCCGGGTTGCGGTTCGCGCGTTCGTCGATGGGGGTGAAGCCGTCGGACTGGAAGGGGTTGGAGTCGTCGCCCGTCGACAGGTAGAGGTTGCCGGCCGCGTCGAAGTCGATGTCGCCGCCGACGTGGCAGCAGATGCCGCGGGTGGCGGGGACGTCGAGGATCTTCTTCTCGCTCGCGGTGTCGAGGGTGCCGTCCGAGCTGAGGACGAACCGGGAGAGCCGGTTGACGCCGTCGAAGGGGGCGAAGTCGGCGGCGGTGCCGGTTTCGGGGGCGTCGCCGGCCGGGGTGTCCAACGGGGGTGCGTAGTAGAGGTAGATGAAGCGGTTGGTGGTGAACTGCGGGTCCACGCCGACGCCTTGGAGGCCCTCTTCGTCGTGGGAGTAGACGTCAAGTTTCCCGGCGAGGCGGGTGGTGCCGGCCGCGTCGGTGATGCGGAGTTCGCCGTCGCGCGAGGTGTGCAGGACCGAGCGGTCCGGGAGGACGGCGAGCGACATGGGTTCGCCGACCTCCGGCTCGCCCTTGGCGAGGGTGACCTGCTGGAAGTCCTCGGCGGCGGCCGGGGCGGCCGCGGGCTCGGCGGCAGCTGCGCCGGCTTGGGGGGCGACGAGGGTGAGGGAGCTACCGGCCAGCAGGAGGCCGGTGAGCAGGGCCGCCGCTCTGCGCCAGGGGGCGCGGCGTCTGTGGGTCTCGATTCTGTCGGTACGGGTGGTGGGGTCTTTCCCGTGCACGGGTGCCTCCGGAGTGGGGCCGGTCGTACGGGCGGGTGCGGGTACGCCGGGATGCGCCGTCATCCCGGAACTGGGCGGTACGGGTTACTCGTTGCCGCCGAAGGCGGCGTCGAAGGAGGCCGACGGCGGCTCGAAGTCGTAGCGCTTGAGGCTCTTGAGCGCCTCGGGGGCGCCCTGGAGCCGGTCCATGCCGGCGTCCTCCCACTCGACCGAGACCGGACCCTGATAGCCGATCGAGCGCAGCATGCGGAAGACGTCCTCCCAGGGCACGTCGCCGTGGCCCGCGGAGACGAAGTCCCAGCCGCGCCGCGGATCACCCCAGGGCAGGTGCGAGCCCAGCCGGCCGTTACGCCCGTCCAGACGGGTGCGGGCCTCCTTGCAGTCGACGTGGTAGATCCGCTCGCGGAAGTCGTACAGGAACCCGACCGGGTCCAGGTCCTGCCACACGAAGTGCGAGGGATCGAAGTTCAGCCCGAACGCCGCACGGTGACCCACCGCCTCCAGCGCGCGCTGGGTGGTCCAGTAGTCGTAGGCGATCTCACTGGGGTGGACCTCGTGCGCGAACCGCACACCCTCCGCATCGAAGACGTCCAGGATCGGGTTCCAGCGCTCGGCGAAGTCCTGATACCCGCGCTCGATCATCGCCTCCGGCGCGGGCGGGAACATCGCCACCAGATGCCAGATCGCCGAGCCGGTGAACCCGATGACGGTGTCGACACCGAACGCGGCCGCGGCCCGCGCGGTGTCCTTGATCCGCTCCGCCGCCCGCTGCCGCACCCCCTCCGCGTCCCCGTCGCCCCACACCTCACGCGGCAGGATCCCCTGATGGCGCTCGTCGATGATCGCGTCACAGACCGCCTGCCCGACCAGGTGGTTGGAGACCGCCCAGCACTTCAGGCCGTACTTCTCCAGCAGTTGATGCCGCGACGTCACATAGGAAGGGTCGGCCAGTGCCTTGTCGACCTCGAAGTGGTCGCCCCAGCAGGCGAGTTCGAGTCCGTCGTAACCGAAATCGCGGGCGAGGCGGCACACCTCTTCGAGCGGCAGGTCGGCCCACTGGCCGGTGAACAGCGTGAACGGGCGGGACATGTCTGAAAACCCTCCTCAGACGGCTACGGGGGTGTACACGGAGTTCTTCTCTGCGCTCTCCTCCACCGCGGCGAGCACCCGCTGAACCTGGAGCCCGTCGGCGAAGGAAGGCTCCGGGCGACGACCCTCGGCAATCGCGCGCACGAGATCACGGGCCTGGTGGACGAAGGTGTGCTCGTAGCCCAGGCCATGACCCGGCGGCCACCATGCCTCCAGGTAGGGATGGTCGGGCTCGGTGACGAGGATGCGGCGGAAGCCGGCGTGGGTGCCCGGTTCGGTGCCGTCGTGGTAGGCGAGTTCGTTGAGCCGCTCCAGGTCGAAGGCCAACGAGCCGCGTTCGCCGTTGAGTTCGATGCGCAGGGAGTTCTTGCGCCCGGTGGCGTAGCGGGTGGCCTCGAAGGAGGCGAGGGCACCGGAGGTGAAGCGGCCGGTGAACAGGGCGGCGTCGTCGACGGTGACCTGTCCGGTACCGGTGGCGGTCTCGGCGGCGAGGCCTTTGACGGCTCCGGCCAGCGGGCGTTCCCGTACGAAGGTCTCGGTCAGTGCGGACACTCCGGCGAGCGGCTCTCCTGCCAGGTGCTGGGCGAGGTCGATGATGTGGGCGCCCAGGTCGCCGAGCGAGCCGGAGCCGGCCTTCTCCCTGCGCAGCCGCCAGGTCAGCGGGGCGGCCGGGTCCACGAGCCAGTCCTGGAGGTACGTCACCCGCACATGCCGTAGCGTGCCGAGCCGTCCTTCGGCCACCATGCGGCGGGCCAGCGCGGTGGCGGGCACCCGGCGGTAGTTGAACCCGACCATCGCCAACTGGCCGCGCTCATACGCCTCTTCGGCCGCGCGGGTCATCGCCTGGGCCTCTTCGACGGTGTTGGCGAGGGGTTTCTCGCACAGCACGTGCTTGCCCGCGGCGAGCGCGGCGACGGCGATCTCGGCGTGGCTGTCGCCGGGGGTGCAGATGTCGACGAGGTCGACGTCGTCCCGCTCGATCAGGGCCCGCCAGTCGGTCTCGGCCGCCGCCCAGCCGTGCCGGTCAGCGGCCCGGCGCACGGCGTCGGCGTCCCGGCCGCAGATCGCCGCGAGCACCGGGCGGCGGGGCAGGTCGAAGACGCGTCCGGCGGTCCGCCAGCCCTGGGAATGGGCGGCGCCCATGAAGGCGTAGCCGACCATGCCGACCCGCAGAGGCGGCACCTCGGCCTCTTCTGACTGCTGCGGCTGTGCCATGCGCGATGTCCTCCTCGTCGTCGTGGCGCGGTGGGGGGTGCAGCCCGGTCCGTCGACGAACCGGGCTCCTGGGGTCTGTCCCGGCGACCGGACCGGCCGCGGCGGACCGCTGCCCGCCGCCGATCCGGCCGCCGGGACCGACCCTGGGTCGGGACGCCTCACTTGAAGCCGGTGGACATGTACTGGTCGACGTTGGTCTTGTCGACGACGGCCGAGTAGAGGGTGAGCGAGGCCGGGATCTCGAACTCGGCGAGGCCGCTCACCCCCTTGGCCTGGCCGAGGGCGCGGGCGAGGTCGATCGCGGAGGCGGCCATGGTCGGCGGGTAGAGGACGGTGGCCTTGAGAACGCCGTTGTCCTGCTTGATGGCGTCCATCGCGGACTTGGCGCCGGCGCCGCCGACCATGAGGAAGTCGTCGCGTCCTGCCTGGTCGATGGCGCGCAGTGCGCCCACGCCCTGGTCGTCGTCGTGGTTCCACAGCGCGTCGAAGCTGGACTGGGCCTGGAGCAGCTGGGCCATCTTGGCCTGACCGGACTCCACGGTGAACTCGGCTGCCTGGCGGGCCACTTTGCGGATGTTGGGGTAGTTCTTCAGGGCGTCGTCGAAGCCCTGGGTGCGCTGCTTGGTGAGCTCCAGGTTGTCCAGGCCGGCCAGCTCGATGACCTTGGCGTTGGACTTGCCCTTGAGTTTCTCGCCGATGTAGTGGCCGGCGTTGAGGCCCATGCCGTAGTTGTCGCCGCCGATCCAACAGCGGTACGCCTGCGGGGTGTTGAAGATCCGGTCCAGGTTGACCACCGGTATGCCGGCGCGCATGGCCTTGAGGCCGACCTGGGTGAGGGCCTTGCCGTCGGCGGGCAGGATCACCAGGACGTCGACCTTCTTGTTGATGAGGGTCTCGATCTGGCCGATCTGCTGGGCGGTGTCGTTGGAGCCCTCGGTGATCTCCAGGGTGACGTCCGAGTACTTCTTCGCCCGGTTCTTGGCGTTGTCGTTGATCGCGTTGAGCCAGCCGTGGTCGGCCTGCGGTCCCGCGAAGCCGATGGTGACGGCCTTGCCGGGCGAGTCGGCGGCGGCCGGCTGGTCGTTCGCGGCCGGCTCGTCATCGCTGGAGTCGTTGCTGGTGCAACCTGCGAGGAGGGCACCGGCCCCGACGGCGGCGGTACCGAAGAGCAGCCCTCTGCGAGTGGGAAGCTGTGGCATGGCGGTGAACCCTTTCCTCAGGTCGTGCTTGCGGTACGGCGCTGGACCAGCACGGCGGCGACGATGATCGCTCCCTTGGCGATCTGCTGGACGTCGCTCTGCAGGTTGTTCAGGGCGAAGATGTTGGTGATGGTGGTGAAGATCAGGACCCCGAGCACGGACCCGGTGATGGTGCCGCGACCCCCGCTGAGCAGGGTGCCTCCGATGATCGCGGCGGCGATGGCGTCGAGCTCGTAGAGGTTGCCGTTGGTGTTCTGACCGGAGCCGGACAGGATGATCAGCAGGAAGGCCGCGATGCCGCAGCACAGCCCGGACAGCAGGTAGAGGTACAGGCGCTGCCGGCGGACGTCGATGCCGGCGAGTCGGGCGGCCTCCGCGTTGCCGCCGACCGCGACGGTGCGCCGGCCGAAGGTGGTGCGGTTCAGCACCAGCCAGCCGATGATCGTCACGACCGCGAAGACGATGACGAGCGGTGGGACGCCGAGGACGTAGGCGTCGCGTTCGCCGAGGTCGAGGACGGAGGGCACGGTGACGATCTGGGTGCGGCCGTCGGTGATCTGCAGGGCGAGTCCGCGCGCCGAGGCGAGCATGGCGAGGGTGGCGATGAAGGGGACCATCCCGCCGTACGCCACGAGCAGTCCGTTGACCAGGCCGCAGCCGACTCCGACGATCACCGCGGTGAAGAGGATGCCCGTGAAGCCGTACTCCTGGGTGGCGACCGTGGTCGCCCACACCGAGGCGAGGGCGACGATGGCGCCGACGGAGAGGTCGATGCCGCCGGAGGTGATGACGAAGGTCATGCCGACGGTGACGACACCGATCACCGAGGCCTGGGTGAGGACGAGTTGGAGGTTGCGGGTGTCGAGGAACTCGTCGGGCTTGGTGATGCCGCCGATCAGGATCAGTACGGCGAGCACGCCGAGGAGGGAGAGGGTGCGGACGTCGGCGCGGGCGAACACCCCTCGCCACGCGGACGGTTCACGCACCGAAGGCACCTTGTCGGCGCTTCCCCTGGGCGGGGACACGGGCTGCGTCATGACGCCGGGCTTCCTTCCATGACGAGGTCGAGTACGCGGTGTTCGTCGAGCTCACGGGCGGGCGCGGTGTGCACGACCCGGCCCTCGCGGAGCACCAGGACGCGGTCGGCGAGGCCGAGCACCTCGGGGACCTCGCTGGAGACCAGCAGCACGCCGAGCCCTTCGTCGGCGAGCCGCCGGACGACCGCGTACAGCTCGGCGCGGGCGCCGACGTCGACGCCCCGGGTGGGTTCGTCGAGGAGCAGGACCCGGCAGCCGCGCAGCAGCCAGCGGGCCAGGACGGCCTTCTGCTGGTTGCCGCCGGACAGGGTGCGGATCGGCACGGCGGGGTTGTCGGGCCGCAGCGACAGTTCACGGGTGGCCGCCCGGGCCGCGCCGAGCTCGGCGCCCCGGTCGATCCAACCGCCGCGCGAGAAGCGGGACATGGAGGAGACGGAGACATTGCGGGTGACCGACTCCAGCATCAGCAGCGCCTGCGCCTTGCGCTCCTCGGGGGCGAGCCCGATCCCGGCACGGACGGCGGCGCGGACACTGCCGGGCTTCAACGCCCTGCCGTCGACCGTGACTTGACCGCCGGTGGGCTTGCGGGCGCCGTAGATCGTCTCCAGGATCTCGGAGCGCCCCGAGCCGACGAGTCCGGCCAGTCCGACGATCTCCCCGGGGTGGACCACGAGGTCGAGGGGCTCGAACTCGCCCTGCCGGGTGAGCCCTCGGACCTCCAGCAGCGGCTTGTCCCGGCTCGCGTCGGCGGTCGGCCGCTCGGGAAACACGTACTCGACGTTGCGGCCCGTCATCAGCGACACGACCTCACGCGTCGGTGTCGACTTGGCGGGCAGTCCGACCGCCACGGCCCGCCCGTCCTTGAGGACGGTCACCCGGTCGCCGATGCGCCGGATCTCCTCCAGGCGGTGGGAGATGTACACGACGGCGACCCCCTCGGCGGTGAGGTCGCCGACGATCCGGAAGAGGTTGTCGACCTCGTCCGGGTCGAGGGCGGCGGACGGCTCGTCCATCACGATCAGCCGTACGTCGTGGGAGAGGGCCCGCGCCATGGACACGATCTGCTGCTGCGCCGCCGACAACTCCCCCACCAGGCGCGCCGGATCGATCTCCGGGTGGCCGAGGCGCTTCAGCAGCCGGGCGGTCGCGGCCCTCGCCTGCTTTCCCCGTACGACGAACCCTGCGGCCGTGGGTTCATGGCCGAGGTGGACGTTCTCGGCCACGGACAGGTGCTCCACCAGGTCGAGTTCCTGGTAGATGGTGGCGATACCGAGGCGCATGGCGGCGATCGGCGAGCGGAGGGTGACCTCCTCGCCACGCCAGCGGATGGTGCCGGTGTCGGGCTGGTGGGCACCGGCCAGGACCTTGATCAGGGTGGACTTCCCGGCCCCGTTCTGGCCGAGCAGACAGTGCACCTCACCGGCCTGGACGTCGAGGTCGACGCCGTCGAGGGCCCGGACTCCGGGGAACGACTTGGTGATGCCGGACATGCTGAGCAGCGGTGGTTCTGGTGCCATGAGGTCCCCTTGGCGGGCGTGCGGGCCGGTTTCAGGGCAGGGCGAAGCAGGGCGCCGTACGGAGATGCCCTGCGGAGGTGCGTACTTGGGCGGGTGCTAACGGGCGCTTGTGCGGGTGGGAACGCGTGCTTCGGTAGGCGGGAACGCGTGCTTGGGCGGGTGGAACGCGTGCTTAGGCGGGTGAGAACAGGTGGTCGCTGATGAGCCGGGCCGCGCCGATGACGCCGGCGGTGGGGCCCAACTCCCCCAGGACGATGGGCAGGTTGCCGGTCGCCAGCGGCAGCGACTGGCGGTAGACCTGGGTGCGGATCGCGGCGAGCAGGGTGTGGCCGAGGCCGGTCACCCCGCCGCCGATCACCACCAGGCCCGGGTTGAAGAAGGAGACCAGTCCGGCGATGACCTGGCCGGTCCGGTTGCCGCCCTCGCGGATCAGGTCGAGCGCGGTGGCGTCACCGGCGGCAGCGGCGACGGCGACGTCGACGGCCGTCAGAGCACCGTTCGCCTCCAGCCGAGCGGCGAGTTCCTCGGACCGGCCCTGCTCGACCGCCTCCACGGCGTCCCGGGCCAGGGCCGCCCCACTGAAGTGGGCCTCCAGACAGCCCCGGTTGCCGCAGGCGCACGGTCGGCCGTCGGGCACGGCCTGGATGTGCCCGATGTCGCCCGCGCTGCCCGTCACCCCGCGGTGGACCTCACCGCCGGCGACGATGCCGCAGCCGATACCGGTGCCGATCTTGACGCAGAGGAAGTCGCCCACGGAGCGTGCCACGCCCGCGTGCATCTCCCCCATCGCCATCAGGTTCACGTCGTTGTCGACCATGACCGGACAGCCGAGTTCCTGACTGAGCGCCTCCCGGACCGGAAAACCGTCCCAGCCCGGCATGATCGGCGGAGCCACCGGCACACCCTCGGGGAAACGCACCGGCCCCGGGACGCCGATGCCGGCGCCGTCGAAACCCTCCGCCAGCCCCGAGGCCCTCAACTTCGCCGCCATCGACAGGACTTGCTCGAAGACCGCGACCGGTCCCTCGCGGACGTCCATGGGCTGGTTGAGGTGGCCCAGGATCTCCAGTTCGGCGTTGGTGACGGCGACGTCGACCGAGGTCGCGCCGATGTCGACACCGAGGAAACGCAGTGCGGGGGCGAGCCGGATGTTGTGGGAGCGGCGGCCACCGCGGGAGGCGGCGAGTCCGTCGGCCACGATCAGGCCCGTCTCCAGCAACCGGTCCACCTCCACGGCCAGCTTGGACCGTGACAGGTCGATCTGGTCGCCCAGCTGGGCGCGGGAGTTGGGACCTCCGTCGCGCAGCAGCTTGAGCAGCTTGGCCTGATGGGCGTTCGCAGGTCGCGCCGTCATGCGTCTCACGAGCCCCTCCCCGCCTCATTCGGCCACCCGGTGGCTTGCTTTCGAGGGGAACGTAGCAGTGGCTTCCCCACCTGGGAAGAAGTCGTGCACAGATTGATGCCGACTTTCTCCACTCACAGGACAAAGACGTGCCGCACTCTGGCGCCCCGGCGCCCGGCCCCGCAGGATGGGCCCCGACGAACGCCCGCCCCCACGGCGAGGGGCTGTGGCGAAGGGGGAGCACATGTTTCTGGTGACGGGCGCGACGGGCAACGTGGGTACCGAGCTCGTGCGCGCGCTGGCCGGGTCCGGCGAGCGGGTGCGGGCGGTCAGCCGTTCCGGACGGATCGAGGGGTTACCGGCGGGCGTGACGGCCGTAGCGGGAGATCTCGACCGGCCGGAGTCCCTGCGGGCCGCGCTCGACGGCGTACGGGGGCTGTTCCTGATGCCCGGCTACGGCGGGCAGCGGCAGGTCCTGGCGGACGCGCGGCACGCGGGGGTGGAGCGGGTGGTCCTGCTGTCGGGACGGTCCGCGGGCACGGGCGACCGGGACAACGCGGTCGCCGGCTACCTGATGGACGCGGAGGACGCGGTGCGCGCGTCGGGGCTGCGCTGGACGGCACTGCGGTGCACGAGTTTCATGTCGAACGCCCTGCGCCTGGCGGACCAGATCGCCAAGGGCGACACGGTCCGGGTGCCGTTCCCCGACGTGTACACCACCGACATCGACCCCTACGACATCGCCCAAGTGGCCCTGCGCGCACTGCTGTCGGACGACTGGGCGGACCGTCCGCTCGAACTCACCGGCCCCGAGGCGCTGTTGCCCGCCGACCGTGTCCGGATCCTCGGTGCGGCCCTGGGCCGGGACCTGCGCGCCGTGGGGCTGACGCCCGAGGAGACCCGCACCGAGATGGAGGCGTCGGGCATGCCGAAGCCGTACATCGACGCCTTCTTCAGCTTCTTCGTCGACGGCACTCTGGACGAGTCGGTGGTGCTGCCCACGGTGGAGCAGGTCACCGGTCGGCCGCCGCGCACGTTCGCCGAGTGGGCCCGGGCGCACGCCGACGCGTTCTAGGTGCTAGGACCGCGACGCGTTCTAGGCACTAGGACCGCTGACGTGCGTGGTACGACGTCCGCGTGTGCTCGGTGTGCTCGCGCATCAGGTCGGTGGCGCGTCGCTGGTCCCGGTCGGCGATCGCGGCGATGAGCTCCCGGTGCTCGATCCAGGACTGCCGGCCGCGCTGCCGGGCGATCGGCGTGTAGTACCACCGCACCCGGCGATCCACCTGCCCCGCCAGCTCGGCGAGGACCGTGTTGCCCGCCAACTCCATGACCTTGGCGTGGAAGCGGGCGTTGAGGCCGACCGCGGCATCCACGTCGTCCGCGGCGACGGCCTTCTCGCCCTCGGCACACAGCGCTTCCAGGGCGGCGACGCCGGCACTGCCCGCGTTCGCGGCGGCGAGACGAGCCGCCTCCGCCTCCAACAGCGTCCGGACGGTGAGGAGTTGGTCCGCCTCCTCGTCCGTCGGCTCATGCACGAACGCCCCCTGGGCAGGCCGTAGATCCACCCACCCCTCGGTGTTCAGCCGCTGCAACGCCTCGCGCACCGGCTGCCGAGACACCCCGAGATGACCCGCCAGCTCACTCTCCACAAGATGCTGACCGGGCTGAAGCGCACGCGTGGTGATCAGTTCCAGCAGCGCCTCGTACACGCGATCCCGCAACGGACCGGGACGTTCGAGTTTCGGTACGGATCCCTGCGGCAGTCCTGTCGACAGCATCGCAGTCCCCCTCCTCGACAGGCGGACATGTCCATTGCGTTTTGTCTACAGTCTACGGCGTTGCAAGGACAGGTAAACCGCGAGTCGCCCTCCTCACATCCCGTATGTCAGGGACGGCGGAATGTCAGGGACAGCGGACGACCTGACCCGCGTACGACAGGTTGCCGCCGAAGCCGAAGAGGAGGACCGGGTCCCCGGTGGAGATCTCGCCCTGCTCGACCAGCTTGGAGAAGGCCATCGGGATGCTCGCCGCCGAGGTGTTGCCGGACTCCGTCACATCGCGGGCGACCACCGCGTTGACGGCGCCGATCTTCTCCGCGAGCGGCTCGATGATCCGCAGGTTGGCCTGGTGCAGGACGACCGCGGCGAGGTCGGCGGGGGTGAGCCCGGCGCGCTCGCAGGCCTGCCGGGCCAGCGCCGGGAGCTTGGTGGTCGCCCAGCGGTAGACGCTCTGCCCCTCCTGGGCAAACCGCGCCGGCTCGCCCTCGATCCGCACGGCGTGCCCCATCTCGGGCACCGAACCCCACAGCACGGGCGAGATACCGGGGACGTCGGCCCCCTCCACGACCGCCGCGCCGGCCCCGTCGCCGACGAGCACACAGGTGGTGCGGTCGCTCCAGTCGGTCACCGCGGACATCTTGTCGGCGCCGATGACCAGCGCCCGGGTCGCCGCACCGGCCCGGACCGTGTGGTCGGCGGTGGCCAGCGCGTGGGTGAAACCGGCGCACACCACGTTGACGTCCATCGCCGCGGGCGAGGGGATGCCGAGCCGGGACGCGACCCGCGCGGCCATGTTCGGGGACCGGTCGACGGCGGTCGAGGTGGCGACCAGGACCAGGTCGATGTCGGCGGGGGCGAGCCCGGCCGAGGCCAGCGCCTTGGCCGCGGCGTGCGCGGCGAGCTCGTCGACCGGCTCGTCGGGACCGGCGATGTGGCGGGTACGGATGCCCACCCGGGACCTGATCCACTCGTCGCTGGTGTCGACCAGAGCCGCCAGGTCCTCGTTGGTGAGCACCTGCGCGGGCTGGTAGTGGCCGACAGCGGCGATCCGCGAGCCGTTCATGGGGGTCCCCCTCGTTGCCTTGGGTAGCGGGATCCACCAGTCTGATCAGTGACTCACGGGTACGCGGGCACGTAAGGCCACAGGAATCGGGCGCCCGAGTTGTCGGCTTCCCTCACACCCTCGGACGCCCGAGCACCTGCCGAACAGTTACCCGGTGAACAGCTGGGTCGCCTTCTGGACGAGTTCGTAGAGCCCGTAGGCGAGCGGTGCGCCCACCCAGAGCCAGGCCAGGGCGATCAGCGGGCGCCGGTCAGGCGGACTCTGACTGCTGTCGGGCTGTGACATCGGCGGCCTCCCTCGGTGCGGGAATGTGGTGACGGGCACTGACGGGGCGGACCAGCTCGTTGGCGACGAAACCGACCACGAGCAGCCCGATCATGATCATGAAGGAGAGTCCGTACAGGTCGGACCCGCTCTTGCCCGCGTCCTCCTGCCGGTCGGCGATCCAGTTCACGATCAGCGGCCCGAGGACACCGGCCGTGGACCAGGCGGTGAGGAGCCGGCCGTGGATGGCGCCGACCTGGTAGGTGCCGAAGAGGTCCTTGAGGTAGGCGGGGATCGTCGCGAAGCCGCCGCCGTAGAACGACAGGATCACCAGCGCGCACAGGATGAACAGGGGCTTGGAGGAGTCGCCGAACAGGGCGATGAGCCCGTACATCACCGCGCCGACGCCCAGGTAGACGCGGTAGATGTTCTTGCGTCCGATCAGGTCGGAGGTCGAGGACCAGCCGATCCGGCCCGCCATGTTGGCCGCCGAGAGCAGCGCGACGAAGCCGGCCGCGGCCGACACCGAGACCGGCGTCGAGGTGTCCTGGAAGAAGTCGGTGATCATCGGGGCGGCCTTCTCCAGGATGCCGATGCCCGCGGTCACGTTCATGCAGAGCACGACCCACAGACACCAGAACTGGGGTGTGCGCACGGCGTTGCGCGCCGAGACCTGCGGCCCCTCGAAGGCGCTGGGCGCGCTCTCGACCGGCTTCTCGCTGCGCGGCACGCGCACCAGCAGGACGCCGAGGAGCATGAAGACGGCGTACGACAGCCCGTGCACGAGGAAGGCGAGGGCGATCCCGGAGCTGTCGGAGCCGAAGGACTCCAGCATCTGGGCCGACCAGGGCGAGGCGATGAGCGCGCCGCCGCCGAAGCCCATGATGGCGATGCCGGTGGCCATGCCGGGCCGGTCGGGGAACCACTTGATCAGGGTGGAGACCGGGGAGATGTAGCCGATGCCGAGGCCTATGCCGCCGACGAAGCCGTAGCCGAGGACGATCAGCCAGTACTGCTCGGTGGCCGCGCCCAGGGCGGACAGCAGGAAGCCGGACGAGAAGCAGATCAGCGCCACGGTCATCGCCCAGCGCGGCCCGTTGCGCTCCACGAGGGTGCCGCCGAACGCGGCGGACAGACCGAGCATCACGATGCCGAGCTGGAAGGGCAGTGCGCTCTGTGTGCCGCTGAGGCCGAGCGCGGACTCCAGCGGCGGCTTGAACACGGACCAGGCGTAGGCCTGACCGATGGAGAGGTGGACCGAGAGAGCGGCCGGGGGCACGAGCCAGCGGCTCCAGCCCGGGGGCGCGACAGGGGGACTCATGATCCCGGACGGTAGGAACTAACAAGCGAGTTGAGAAGGCGGCGCGTCGACCGTATGCGATGAGCGGTATCCAGCACGCGCCGAACGGTCGTACCGGTGGTTCAGACCTCTTGCCCGTTCTCCACGGATTTCATACTATAGACAGTATGGGCTGTGTTTCACACTCCCTGTGCAGGACACTGAGATCGTGAAGGCCGTTTGGGCCGCCAGCACGGACAGAACCGGGACTGAGACACATATGGGACGAGTCACGGAACGACGCAAGGTGATCCGCATCCGCGACGGGGCGGTCTCGTCCCGGCCGGACACCCTGGTCGCCGAGGAACCGCTGGAGATCCGGCTGAACGGCAAGCCGCTCGCGATCACCATGCGCACCCCCGGCGACGACTTCGCGCTCGCCGCCGGTTTCCTGGTGAGCGAGGGGGTCCTCGCCGAGCAGAGCGACCTCCAGAACATCGTCTACTGCGCGGGCGCCACGGTCGACGGCTCGAACACGTACAACGTCGTGGACGTGAAGACCGCGCCGGGCGTGGTGATCCCCGACATCACGCTGGAGCGGAACGTCTACACGACCTCCTCCTGCGGTCTGTGCGGCAAGGCGAGCCTCGACGCGGTCCGTACGACGGCCCGCTGGCCGATAGCGGACACCCCGCCGGTCCGCGTCGACCCGGACCTGCTGGCGAGCCTGCCCGACCGACTGCGCGCGGCCCAGCGGGTGTTCGACCGGACCGGGGGGCTGCACGCCGCGGCCCTGTTCACCGAGGACGGCGAACTGGTCGACGTGCGCGAGGACGTGGGCCGTCACAACGCGG
This sequence comes from Streptomyces sp. NPDC057253, assembly GCF_042669125.1. Classification (NCBI taxonomy): domain Bacteria; kingdom Bacillati; phylum Actinomycetota; class Actinomycetes; order Kitasatosporales; family Streptomycetaceae; genus Streptomyces; species Streptomyces sp. NPDC057253. Next base: position 16,495 of record NZ_JBHUXV010000099.1, read on the forward strand.
TCGACAAGCTGGTCGGCCGCGCTCTGCAGAACGGTGACCTGCCGCTGTCCCGCACCACCCTCCTCGTCTCCGGCCGGGCGTCCTTCGAGCTCGCGCAGAAGGCCGTGATGGCCGGCATCCCGGTGCTCGCGGCGGTGTCGGCGCCGTCGTCGCTGGCGGTCGACCTGGCGGCGGAGACGGGCCTGACGCTGGTGGGCTTCCTGCGGGGCAGCTCGATGAACGTGTACGCGGGCGAACACCGGCTCGCCCTCAAGGCCACGGCCGCCACGAACTGACCACTCCGGACGGCGTGGCGGGGGTCACCGTCGCGCCGCTCAGTCCGTCGTGAAGCGCACCTGATCCGCCGTCACCACCGTGCCCAGGCGCGGGAAGTCGAGCCGCGTCGACGCCTCGTGCTCGGCCGCGGTGAAGGCAGCCATGGCGTCCTCGACGAAGACCAGGTCGTAGCCGAGGTCCCCCGCGGCGCGGGCCGTCGACTCGACCCCGAGGTTGGTGGCGATCCCGCCGAACACCAGCGTGGTCACGCCGTGTTCCCGCAGTCGCGCGTCCAGGTCGGTGCCCTGGAACGCGCCGATGGTCCGCTTCACGATCTCGATGTCGCCGTCCCGGGCGAGGCCGGCCACCAGCCCGCTCCCGGGCGGCTGGTCGGCGACACCGGGCCGTTGGACGCGGACCAGCACGACCAGAGCCCCGGCCACCCGGCACGCGGTCGCCAACTCCTGGGCAGCGGCGAGGACTTCGGTGCCCTTGCGGGGTTCCAGGGGCAGCGCGACGATGCGGTCCATCAGGTCGACGAGCACGAGGGCGGTGCGTGCGGGGTCGAGCGCGAGAGGTGCGGTCATGACGGAACGTTATCCGTGATCAGCGTTCCGTACCGGATATCCGGATCAACAGACCGATGAACCGGGCGAGTTCGGCGGTCGAGCGCGGAAGGCGTGCGGAACAGGAACGTACAGAACCGGGCGTGCGGGCGTGCGGAACCGGGCGCGCGGAACAGGGCGTCCCCGCATGCCGACGCGGTCCCCGGGCTTTGAGCCCATGGACCGGCGGACCGACAGCCGCTAACGTCGCCAACCATGCCCGAGGACGGACGCGCGCGTCGGCGGACCGGGACCGGTGCCGGCCTGCTGCTGGCGCTGGTGCTGGCGGCCGTCGTGGTGAGCGTGCTGCCCGGCCGCGAGAAGGGCGGGGAAGTCGGCTGCATTCCGCGCACCATCGGATCCTGGTCGGCCGACGACCGGCTCACCGCCGAGTTCGCCCGCTACGGCGACGACGCCGGCCGCAGCGACGACTGGACCGGCGGGGACGGGACGCACTCGGTGCGGTTGCCGGACGGCCGCCTGCTGTGGCTGTTCTCCGACACCTACCTCGGCACGGTGTACGGCCCGCCCAACCCGCTCGGCGAGCCGTACTCCTGGCGCGACACCACGGCCCCGCTGGTGCGCAACTCGGCGGTGCTGATGCGCGGCGGCCGCCTGGAGTCCACCCTCCCCGCCCCGCTGTTCCCCGACCCCGCCCCGAACCAGTGGCGCTGGCCGGTCGCGGCCCGCGTCGAACCCCGCTCCCCCGGCTCCGACGAACAGGTCGTCCGGGTGCTGCTGTGGGTGCGTACGACGGGCCAGTACCCCTGGATCTACGGCGTCCCGACCGCCACCGAGGTCGCCACGCTGTCCCTGCCCGACCTGCGCGTCGAGTCGATCACGAAGGTCCTCGACGAGCGGCGGGTCGAGGACCCGTCCCGGCGGGTGCTGTTCGGGACCACGCTGGTCGAGGAGGGCGAGTGGACGTACGTCTTCGGGGGCGACGACGGCCAGGCCGCGTCCCGCACCGCCTCCTCCGCGTATGTGGCCCGGGTACCGGTGGGCGGCCTCGGGGAGCCGGGTGCCTGGGAGTACTGGGACGGCTCGGCATGGACGACGGGCGCCCGGCCCCACCCGGTGCTCGGGGACGGGCGGCGCACCGGGGTCGGCAGCGCCTTCTCCGTCGTACGGCAGGACGGGACGTACGTGCTGTTCACCATGGCCGCGGGGACGAAGGGACTGGCGGCCGTGACCTCGTACTGGGCGTGCTCACCCACCGGCCCCTGGCACGGCCCTCGGGGGGACTTCACCCCGCCGCTGCCCGCGGGCCAGGTCGCCGCCTACAACCCGCAGGCGCATCCGGCCGTGTCCGGCAGCGACTCCGGCGACGTCGAGGGAGGCCTGGTGCTCAGTTACGACGTCAACTGGCTGGAGGCGGCGGGGGCTTCGGCGCAGCTCAACCGGAACGTGTCACTGTACCGACCGCGGTTCGTGACGTTGAAGCTGGTCCCGCGGGGGTGACGCCCGCAGTCCTGCCGGTCGCCGCCGCCTCGCCGGTCGTCGCCGCCTCGCCGGTCGCCGCCGTCTCGCCGGTCGTCGCCGCCTCGCCGGTCGCCGCCGTCTCGTCCGTCTCCGCCGGGATCGGGTCGTGGGAGCGGCGCTTGGCGATCACCGCGCAGACCATCAGCTGCATCTGGTGGAACAGCATCAGCGGCAGCACGGCGAGCGAGGCGTGCGCGCCGAACAGGACGCTGGCCATGGGCAGTCCGGAGGCGAGGGACTTCTTCGAGCCCGCGAACTGGATGGCGATGCGGTCCTCGCGGTCGAAGCGGAGCGCCTTGGCGCCGTACCAGGTCAGGGCGAGCATCAGGGCGAGCAGGACGGCCTCGACGACCAGCAGTCCGCCGAGCCTGAGCGGGCTCACCTGGTGCCAGATGCCCTGGACCATGCCCTCGCTGAACGCGGTGTAGACGACCAGCAGGATCGAGCCGCGGTCGACGAGGCCGAGGACCTTCTTGTGGCGGGCGACGAATCCGCCGATCCAGCGGCGGGTCAACTGCCCGGCGAGGAACGGCACGAGCAGTTGCAGCACGATCTCCAGGAGCGAGTCGGCCGAGAAACCGCCGCCGCTGCTGCCGAGCAGGGCGGCCGCCAGCAGCGGGGTGATGACGATGCCGACCAGGGAGGAGAAGGAGCCGGCGCAGATCGCGGCGGGCACGTTGCCGCGGGCCATCGAGGTGAAGGCGATCGAGGACTGGATGGTGGAGGGGACCAGGGTGAGGAAGAGCAGGCCCTGGTAGAGGGGGTTCGTCAGGAAGACCGGGACGAGGCCGCGGGCGGCCAGGCCCAGCAGCGGGAAGATCACGAAGGTACAGGCGAGGACCGTGCCGTGGAGCCGCCAGTGCCTGAGGCCGTCCAGGGCCTCACGGGTCGAGAGGCGGGCGCCGTACAGGAAGAAGAGGAAGGCGATCGCCGCCGTGGAGGCTCCTGAGGCCACGTCCGCCGAGGTCCCTCGTGCCGGTACGAGGGCCGCGAGGCCCACGGTGCCGAGCAGCAGCAGGATGTACGGGTCGACCGGCATCCAGGCCGGCCACTTCAGGCGCTTCACGGTGCTCCACTTGCTCGGGTTCGACGGCGGTACGAGGACATGACGGGTACCTCCCCTCAGGGCGGAGGGTCCCCCTCCATCGTCCTCCTTCACTCCTTGATCGGGAATCCCGCATACCACTCTGACTGTCATCACGTTTCGCGATAGCGTGGGGCTGTGTACGACCCCTCGCAGTTGCGCACGTTCCTGGCGGTGTCGCAGACGCTCAGCTTCACGCAGGCCGCCCGGCGGCTCGGACTGCGCCAGTCGACCGTGAGCCAGCACGTCCGGCGTCTGGAGGACGCGGCGGGGCGGCAGCTGTTCAGCCGGGACACCCACTCGGTGGAGCTGACCGAGGACGGCGAGGCGATGCTCGGGTTCGCGCGCCGGATCCTGGAGGTGCACGACCAGGCGACGGCGTTCTTCACGGGCACCCGGCTGCGGGGGCGGCTGCGGTTCGGGGCGTCGGAGGACTTCGTGCTGACGCGGCTGCCGGAGATCCTGGAGGGTTTCCGGTACGACCATCCCGAGGTGGATCTGGAGCTGACGGTCGAACTCTCGGGCACCCTGCACGAGCAGCTGGCCGCCGGGAAGCTGGACCTGGTGCTGGCGAAGCGGCGGCCCGAGGACCGGCGCGGTGAGCTGGTCTGGCACGACCGGCTGGTGTGGATCGGGGCGGAGCGGCTGCGCCTGGACGCGGAGCGCCCGGTGCCGTTGATCGTCTATCCGCCGCCGGGGATCACTCGCGCGCTCGCCCTGGAGGCGCTGGAGCGGCAGGGGCGCCAGTGGCGGATTGTCTGCACCAGCGGAAGCCTGAACGGGCTGATCGCGGCGGCCCGTGCGGGGCTGGGGGTGATGGCGCACTCCCGCGGGCTGGTGCCGCCCGGGTTGGCGCGGGTGCCGGACCGCTTCGGCCTGCCGGAGCTGGGCCGAGTGGACTTCGTCCTGATGCACGGCCCACGCCGCACCGCCGCCCAGGGCGCGGCGGACGCCCTGGCCTCATCCATCCTGGCGGCAGGCGACCGCCTCCACCGCCAATGACCCCGCCGACCACCCCACCCGGCCGACGGCCGCTCCACCCCCCGGACAGCGGTAAGCACACCGGCCACCGCGGCAGCCGACCGGCCCCCACCACCCAAGACCGCCCACACCAGCGGCAAGCCCGCCAGCCACCCCCGCAGCCGACCGCCCCCACGACCCACGACCGCCCACACCAGCGCTAAGCCCGCCGGCCACCCGCCTCCGTCCGCCCTCTCATCCGACCGGGCACCCGCCCCGACACCGCAGCCGGTCGCCGCACCTGCCGCCCCCGTACCGGTCGCCGCACCTGCCGCCCATACCGGTCACCGCATCTGCCGCCCGCCCGTTCACCGCCCGAAGCCTGTACCGGTCACCGCAGCCACCGCCCCGGCCCGCTGACTGCTCCCGCCGCCCCCACCGCCCCCGCCGCCCCGCCGACAACCACACCCGCACCTGCCCCGCGTCCCCCTCTCACCGCATCGGCGCCGGATACGTGAGCTGCTTGATCCACCGGAGGAACACCGTGGTGTCCACGTGCTGCACTCCCTCCAGCTGCCCGAGCGGGCCGCTGAGGTAGGCGTACAGGTCGGCCGTGCTCTCGGCCAGCACGGTGGCGAGGATGTTGCACGGGCCGGTCGCCGCCGCCGCGTGGGCGATCCGGGTGTGCCCGGCCAGCGCCTGACCCACGGAGTGCAGCGCGGCCGGTGCCGCGGTGATCCACAGCAGGGCGCCGACCGGGTGGCCGAGGATCCCCGGGTCGAACTCCGCGTCGACGAACACGGCGCCCGACGCGAGCAGGGCGGCGAGCCGGCGTTTGGCGGCGGACTCGGTGAGGCCGGTCGCCCGCTGCAACTCGGGGTAGGTGGCCCGGCCGTCCCGCTCCAGGGCGGCGAGGAGCGGTCCGTCCTCCGCCGTGATCCGGGCGCGGTCCGGGACCGGTGCGACACGGGGCCGCAGCGCCTCGGTCTCCGCGGCGGTGAGCCCGTCCAGCTTGGTGATCCAGCTCTGCGCACCGCCGTAGAAGCGGTGCAGCAGCTGGTGGGCGCGGATCTCCACCACGCTGGGGGTGCGCGGGAGCTTGCCGAGCAGCAGGTCGGCGTGATCACCGGCGCTGCGCGGACGGGTCATGCAGAGGACCTCGGTGCCGCCCGAGGCGAGCCCCACCCAGTTGGTGTCGGAGCGCTTGGCCAGCGCGTCCGCGATGGCCAGGGCGCTGTCCGGGGCGCAGCGCACCCGCAGCATCCACTGGTCCTCGCCGAGCCGGTCGGCGTCCCGCATCACCACGACCCGCAGCCCGCCCTCGGCGCACAGCCTGCGGTAGCGGCGGGCGACGGTCTGGTCGGAGACGCCGAGCACCGCGGCGATCCGGCTGAAGGAGGCCCGGCCGTCGACCGCCAGCGCGGACAGCAGGCGCAGGTCGAGTTCGTCGAAGCCCGGCTGCGGGGTGGGGGATTTCGTCTGCACGGGGCCCTCCGGTGTCGGATTCCGGCACCTGGGCGCGTTCAGGCGTGCCGATCGGCCGGTCTGCCCCATCGTACGAAGTCATTCGCATCCGTCGTACGAGGAGTTGAGGACATGCGTACCTGGGGGACATGGGGGCCGCTCACGGCCGTCTGTCTGAGCACGTTCATGCTGTTGCTGGACGTGACGATCGCGGTGGTCGCGCTGCCGGACATGGCGAGGTCGCTGGACGCGTCGCTGAGCGATCTGCAGTGGGTGATGGACGGGTACGCGCTGACGCTCGCCGCGCTGCTGCTCGGGGCGGGCGCCGCCGCCGACATCCTGGGGCGGCGTCGGGTGCACGTCGTGGGGGTCGTGGTGTTCGCGACGGCCTCGCTGATGTGCGGGCTGGCGAGCGGTCCGGAGGTCCTGGTCGCCTCGCGAGCGGTCCAGGGGCTCGGGGCGGCCGCGATGCTGGCGACCACGCTGCCGCTGCTGGGCTCGGTCTACCGGGACCGGCGGCGCTCGGTGGCGATCGGGGTGTGGGGCGCGGTCAGCGGCGCGGCGGCCGCGGTGGGCCCGTTGCTCGGCGGGGTGCTCACGGACGGGCCGGGCTGGCGGTGGATCTTCTACGTCAATCTGCCGGTGAGCGTGGCCGCGGTGTGGCTGACGCTGAGGGTCGTACCGGAGTCGCACGGCTCGCGCGAGCGGCGGATCGACTGGGCGGGCACGGTGTCCTTCGCGGCCTTCGCGGGCGGGCTGACGTACGGCGCGGTGCGGGCCGGGCAGCGCGGCTGGGGCGAGACGGGCACCCTCCTGGTGTTCGCGGCGGCCGTCCTCGCGCTGGTCGTCTTCGTGGTGGTGGAGTGGCGCGGTGCCGACCCGCTGCTCGATCCGCGGCTGTTCCTGAAGCCGGCGTTCTCCGGGGTGATGGTGGGTGCGCTCGCCTTCAACGCGGCCGCGTTCAGTCTGATGGCGTACGACTCGATCTGGATGCAGACACTGCTCGGGATGAGTCCGGTGCGCGGCGGGCTGGTCTTCCTGTGGCTGTCGGCGTCGTCGTTCGTGGTGGCGGCCGTCGGCGGGCGGCTGCTGCACGGGGTGCCGGCGCGGATCACGGTCGGGGGCGGTCTGCTGCTGACCGGCACGGGGCAGTTCTGCATGACGGGCCTCGACGCGGGGTCGACGGCGTCCGCGCTGGTGCCGGGGATGGTGCTGCTGGGTGTCGGTACGGGGCTGGTCGCGCCGGGGATCGCGGGCGCCGCGCTGGCCGCCGTACCGCAGGACCGGTCCGGGATGGCGGGCGGCGCCGTCAACGCCTTCCGGCAGCTCGGGTTCGCGCTCGGCATCGCCGTGTACGGCACGGTGCTGACCTCGCGGATGCGGGACACCCTCCCGTCCGACGCGGCGCACGCGCTGGCGGGCGGGGCGGCCGGTGCGCTGCGCGGCACCCTGTCCGACCACACGCTGCGGACGGCGTTCGCCGCGGGCCTGAACTCCGCGGCCCTGGTCGCGGGACTGACCGCGACGGTCGCCGGGGCGCTGGTGCTGATCCTGGTCCGGCCGGATCGCGCGACGCGGAGCGGAGTGACAGATTCCGGGCCCGTGGCGCTGAGGGAAGTGAGGACGGTGCGCCGGGGATAACCGTTTCGCCAAGGTCCGGAGCCGTAGTCGGGTCGTACAGATTCAGTGGAGATTACGGCGCCGAACCTTTCGCAAACCGTCAGTTCTGTGTCCGACCCTTCCCCATGTGAGCGCATTTTCCGGCACTGACCAGGCCAGACCTGAGCACCGCTCGGCTTCGGCCCCCCTCCCGCCGTATCTCCGGGTGGGGTAGCTTTCACGGCGCCGTGCGGAGCGTCACTGAGCGCCAGGGAGAGCGGGGAGCGGGGTTTGCGCGAGTTCACCAACCCTCCGTTGGCGTTGGCACCCCCCGTGGGCGGACTGGCCGACGTCGTCTTCGAGCATGCCCGGAACAACCCCGTGCACATCGCCCTCGGCCGCAAGGACGACAGCGGCCGGTGGCGGGACGTGACGTCCGCGGAGTTCCGGGACGAGGTCATGGCCCTGGCCAAGGGACTGCTCGCCCAGGGCATCCGCTTCGGCGACCGGGTCGCGATCATGTCCCGCACCCGCTACGAGTGGACGCTGTTCGACTACGCCCTGTGGACGATCGGCGCGCAGGTCGTCCCCGTCTACCCGACCTCCTCCGCCGAGCAGTGCTTCTGGGCGCTGTACGACGCCGAGTGCACGGCCGCGATCGTGGAGCACGAGGACCACGCGATGACGATCGCCACCGTCATCGACCGGCTGCCGCGGCTGCACCGGCTGTGGCAGCTGGACTCCGGCGCCGTGCAGGAGCTGTACGACGCGGGGACCGCCATCGAGGACGAGGTGGTGCACCGCCACCGGCAGGCGGTCACCCCGGACTCGGTCGCCACGATCATCTACACCTCGGGCACCACCGGCCGCCCCAAGGGCTGTGTGATCACCCACGGCAACTTCATGTACGAGGCGGACACCGTCATCGAGCGCTGGGAGCCGGTGTTCCACTCCAAGAAGGGCGACGAGGCGGCGACCCTGCTGTTCCTGCCGCTCGCGCACGTCTTCGGACGGATGGTCCAGGTGGCCGCGATCCGCGGCGGGGTGCGTTTCGGCCACCAGCCGCAGATGAACGCGGCCGCCCTGCTGCCGGACCTGGCCGCGTTCAAGCCGACGTTCTTCCTGGGCGTGCCGTACATCTTCGAGAAGGTCTTCAACGCCTCGCGCCGCAAGGCCGAGAAGGAGGGCAAGGCGGGGCCGTTCGAGAAGGCCGTCGACGTGGCGGTGAAGTACGCGGACGCCATGGAGGCCAAGGCCTGGGGGCTGGGACCCGGCCCGTCGGCGGGGCTGCGCATGCAGCACCAGCTCTTCGACAAGCTCGTCTACTCCAAGCTGCGGGCGGCCATGGGCGGCCGCATCAGACATGCCATGACCGGCGGCTCGGCCATGGACCGCAAGCTGGGGCTGTTCTTCGCCGGCGCGGGCGTGCACATCTACGAGGGCTACGGCCTGACCGAGTCGACGGCCGCCGCCACCGCCAACCCGCCCGAACGCACCCGCTACGGCACGGTCGGCCAGCCCATCCCGGGCATGACCGTGCACATCGCGGACGACGGCGAGATCTGGCTGTACGGCAACAACATCTTCCAGGGCTACCTCAACAACGAGAAGGCCACCGACGAGGCCCTGCACGACGGCTGGCTCGCCACCGGTGACCTGGGCTTCCTGGACGAGGACGGCTATCTCACCATCACCGGCCGCAAGAAGGAGATCCTCGTCACCTCCGGCGGCAAGAGCGTCTCCCCCGGGGTGCTGGAGGAGCGGGTGCGCGACCATCCGCTGGTCTCGCAGTGCATCGTGGTGGGCAACGACCGGCCCTATGTCGCCGCCCTGGTCACCCTCGACCAGGAGGCGGTCGAGCACTGGCTCGGGATGCGCGACAAGCCGCGGATGTCCGCGGCCCAGCTGGTGCGGGACACCGACCTGGAGACCGAGGTGCGACGCGCGGTGGTCGCCGCCAACACCCTGGTCTCGCAGGCCGAGTCGATCCGCACCTTCCGTATCCTCGCGCAGCCCTTCACCGAGGAGCACGGGCTGCTGACGCCGTCGCTGAAGCTGAAGCGCAAGGCGATCGAGACGGCGTACGCGAGCGAGGTCGACGCCCTGTACCGGGCCTGACGGTTCGTCAACCGATGGTCAAGCGCAGGATCTTGTCCGATCCGTCGGCCGCACCTCCGTTGTTGTCGCAGTTGGTGGTCGACAGCCACAGCTGGTCGGCGCCCGGCACCTTGGTGACCGTGCGCAGCCGGCCGTAGGTGCCCACGTAGTACGCGGTGGGCGTGCCGACGCTCTCGTTGTCCCCGTTGATCGGGATCCGCCACAGCCGCTCTCCGCGCAGGGACGCCATGTAGACGACGTTGCGGACGATGGCGATGCCGCTCGGGGACGCCTCCGAGACGTTCCAGGTGGCCTTGGGGTTGGTCATCCCGGAGACACTGCAGTTGCCCTCGCAGGTCGGCCAGCCGTAGTTGGCGCCCGGCTTGATCAGGTTCAGCTCGTCCTTGGAGCTGTTGCCGAACTCCGCTTCCCACAACCGGCCGTTGCGGTCGAAGGCGAGGCCCTGCGGGTTGCGGTGGCCGAGGCTGTAGACGTAGTTGCCGAAGGGGTTGCCGGGGGCCGGCCTGCCGTCGGTCGTCATGCGCAGGATCTTGCCGTTGAGGGAGTTCTTGTCCTGCGCCAGGTCGGGCGTCTGGGCCTCGCCGGTGGAGACGTAGAGGTAGCCGTCGGGGCCGAACAGGAGCCGTCCGCCGTTGTGGTAGCGGTTCTTCTTGATGCCCTGGAGCAGGATCCTGTAGTCGCCGAGCGAGGAGCCGTCGTACGTCATGCGCACGACCCGGTTGCCCTCGGAGGCGGTGTGCATGAAGTAGACGTAGTGGTTGCTGTCCCACTGGGGGTCGACGGCGACGCCCAGCAGTCCGCCCTCGCCGTTGGTGGTGACGGCGTTGGGCACGGTGCCGACCTGCGTCCTCGTGCCGTCCTTGGTGACCTTCCAGACCCGGAAGTCGTCCCGTTCGGTGACCAGGGCGGTCTTGCCGTCGGGCAGCCAGAAGACGCCCCAGGGGATCGTCCAGCCCGAGGAGAGGGTGGAGATCGAGGACGGGACTCCGCCGTCGGTGGCGCACGCCTTGGTGGTGAAGGTGACCGTGTTGCTCGGCGGGGAGACATTGCCCGCCGCGTCCCGGGCGACCACGTTCAGGCTGTACGGGGTGTTGCAGGCGAGCCCGGTGAGCGTGGTGGACGTGCCGCTGGTCACCGTGTCGTAGACGGTGGTGTCGCTGCGCACGTCGTAGGCGACGACCGCCTGGTCGTCGGTCGAGGCGCCCCACTTGAGGTCGGCGCTGTTGGCGGTGACGTTGCTCGCGGACAGCGTGCCCGGCTTGCTCGGCGGAGTGGTGTCGGAGCTGGGCTTGGTGGTGCAGTCGACGACGGGGCTGGCGGGCGAGGTGTTGCCCGCCGCGTCGCGGGCGATCACCGTGAGGTTGTAGTCGGTGTTGGGGGTGAGCCCCGTCAGCGTCTTCGAGGTCGAACTCCCCGGCGCCTCACTGATCTTGTTGCCGTGCTCGTAGATGTCGTAGGCGCTCACCCCCACGTTGTCCGTGGACGCGCCCCAGGCCAGCGTGAGGGAGTTCTCGCCGATGTCCGAACAACTGGGCTGTCCGGGACGGGTCGGCGCCTGGGTGTCGGCGGCCGTGCCGAGGCTGATCCGGTCGAGGTTGGGGCCGCCGGCGGCGGTGGTGGCGGTGGCCCGGATCCTGTCGGTGCCCGCGGTCAGCGGGACATTGACGGTCCTGGTGACCCAGGTGTTCCAGTCGGCGGTGGCCGGGAAGGAGACGCCGGAGGCGACGACCGTGCCGTTGACTGAGATGTCCATCGGACGGTCCGTGGAGGTCCCGTTGGCATAGCGCAGGGTGAGGGCGGAGGTGCCGGCGGAGGCCGCGCTCACCGTGAACTCCACGTAGGAACCTGTGACGTTGGTGTAGTCGACGAATCCGGTGCCGGTGTACCCGGTGTGGTTGGTGGCCACGGTCCCCTGCGAGATCCGGGCGTCCTCGGCCTGGTAGTCGGTGGCGGCCCGCGCGGCGCCCTGGCCGAGACCGGCGAGCGGCAGCGCCAGGGCCGCCGCGACGCCGTACGGCAGAACTCTTCTGATGTTCACGGATGTTCCCCTCAGCCCGTGTACTGGGTGAAGACCTTGAGGTAGTCGTACGGCTGCTGCGTCACACCGCTGCACGCGTCGCCGTCGGTGCCCGAGCCGCAGGCCCGGTCGCGGTTGACGGACCAGTAGGTGAGCCGTCCGATGTGGTGCTGCTGGGCGTAGGCGAGCATGGTCTTGAAGTCGGCCACCCGCACGCGCTCACCGGAGTCGTCGGTCCTGCCGTTCATCGACGACAGCCCGATGTGAGCGTAGGCGGTGGCGTCGCTGTAGCCGTACGCCGACTTGACCCGGGCCTTGAGTCCTTCCATGGCCTGTGTGGTCAGGGTGCCCATGTTCGTGGTGCCGCCGCCGAAGTCGAACGGCATGATGCACCAGACGTCGTTCGCCAGACCGGAGTTGGCGGCCCGCTTGATCATGTCGACGCCGGTGGAGTCGGGGCCGCTGGTCGTGGTGCCGAAGGTGATGACGGTCTTAAGGCCCGGGTTGTTCGCCTTGACCGTCTTGAGTGCGTCGACCACCCGCTGCCGCACGGTCGCGTTGGACCACTCGGTGTTCTCGATGTCGATGTCGAGGGCCTTGAGTTGGTAGGCGTTGATCACCTTCTGGTAGGCGCCGGCCAGGGCGGAGGCGCTGGAGCACTTCTCGCCGAGCTTGTTCCCGCTCCAGCCGCCGACGGAGACCATGACGTCACCGCCGGCGGATCTGATCGCGTCGATCCTCGACTGGTCGGTGCCGCCGGTCAGCGGGCGCGAACCGTCCCACTTCGGGTTGCAGCCCCCGTCGGAGAGGATGAACGCGAGGGTGAACCACTTGACGCCGGTCGCCGACATCACCGAGGTGGGGTTCTGCGGGTTGCCCCAGCCGAGGTACTCGTAGGGGGCGACGGCCATGCCCGGTGAAGCGGCTGCGCTCTTCAGGGAGTTGACGGGCTTCACGCGGATCAGCCGGGTCTCGCCGGGACGCAGGGTCGCGCTGTACGAGTCGGCGATCACGCCCTTGTGGGATCCGGACCACAGGTCCGTCACGTCCCCGGAGCCGCTGAAGCCGACCTGCGACCAGTTCACGCTCACGGTCGCGTTGCCCGAGGTGCCGGTGTTGAACAGGGCGACGACGTACTGGCCGTCGCTCTCCCTCTTGCTCCAGACCTGCTTGGCCCCGCTGTTCACGATCCGCTTGGCCGCGACCCCGTCCTGGTTGACGCCGATCAACCGGTCGTTGGTCAGCATCGCCTTGTCGACGGAGTCGAGGTGGGTGAGGTCGGTGCCGAGCAGCAGCGGCGAGGCCGCCATCGCCCACAGGGTGAAGTGGGAGCGCCGCTGGTCGGCGGTCAGGCCCACCTGGTCGCCGTTGCCGATCTCCAGCGAGTCCAGGTCGTTCCAGCCGCCGGGGCCCGCGTACGGCTGCCAGGAGGCCGCCGAGTCGAAGCGTTTGCTGACGTGGGACCAGTCGGTGAGCGGATAGCCGCTGCCGTTGCTCCCCGGCCCGCAGTAGCACTCGACGTCACCCTGGGTGCGCCAGCTGTTGGCCAGTTTCCGCCAGGTGGTGGCGTCGGCGATGGGGAGGTTGTTGGAGAGCGCGAAGTTGATGGGCCGTCCGGTGGCGCGCAACGCCTTGTCCCAGGCCTGGACGTCGGGGATGTCCTGGCTGCCCACCCCGTCGATCTTCAGGTAGTCGACACCCCAGGACGCGAACTGCCTGGCCCAGGAGTCGACGAACTCCTGGGCTCCCGGCTTGGAGTAGTCGATGTAGTATATGTTCTTGCAGTTGTAGTTCTTCTCCGACTTCGAGGTGTCCGCGATGTCCTTCGCGTGGTACGAGGTCCCTTCGATCGGCGTGTTCTTGGTGACGGCGTTCTTCGCGATGCCCGGGGTGACGTAGAAGCCGAACTTCAAGCCCTTGGAGTGGACATAGTCGGCCACGGCCTTGATCCCGCCGGGGAACTTGGCCGTGTCGGCGGTCCAGCGGCCGTAGCCGTCGACGACGAAGCCGTTGCTGTCGCACTTCTGCCAGAAGTCGTCGAGGTTGACGTACACGAAGCCGTGGTCCTTGAGGCCACTGGCGACCAGCGCGTCCGCCTGCGCCTTGATCTTCGCCTCGGTCGGTGTGCGCCGCACGTAGCTCCAGCTGGACCAGCCCATGGCGGGCCGGACAGACTGGCCGTTGTCGGAGGCGACGGCCGGTTGAGCGGTGCCCAGGAGCGGCACGGCGGCGGTGAGGAGCAGGCCCGCCACCGCGGCCGTGAGCGATCTGATCCGGATCATGACTGTCCCCCGTTCGCGGGTGTGGCGTACGACGTGCCGATCCACGCCTCGTCGATGCGCAGTCGTTTGTAGCGGGTGGTGTCGGTGGCGGCGGCCCAGGTGGAGGTGACCTCCAGGCGGACGTAGCGGGCGTTGGCCGCGGTGAGGTCGATGCCCTGGACGCCGCGGCGGCTCGGCAGCTGGCCGGTCTTCACGGGGTTGCCCCAGGTGGAGCCGTCGGCGCTCAGGTACACCTTGTAGTCCTTGATCCGCGCCGACTGCTCGGTGTCCGAACGGGCGTAGGCGACGGAGTCCTCGCGCTGGTTGAGGCCGAGGTACTGGACCTTCTTCGAGCTGCCGAGGTCGAAGGTGAGGTTGACGGGCAGGGTCTTGTTGTTGTCCCAGTAGGTGCGGTAGTCGCCGTCACCGGCGGCCGAGCCGGCGTGACCGCTCGCCGAGGCGCTCGCGCTCACCTTGACGCCGGTGAGGATGCCCTGGCGGCCGGCGGTGGTGACCTTGAACACCGTGTCGTACGGGTCCCAGTTCCCGAGGCCGGTGAGGGTGAGTACGCCGCCCGACTGGGACCACGAAACCGCCGCGCCCGTACGGAGGTTGGTGACCGAAGCGACGCGGTAGCCGTTGTCGCGGATGCGCAGGGTGCTGGTGCTGGGCGGGGTCAGGACGTGGACGTACTGGCGGTCGGGGTCGGTCTTGCTGATCGTGGTCACGCCGTGGGCACCGTCGTTCCAGAAGCCCGGCTTGAGCCCGCCGTACAGGTAGCCGCCGCCCTCCGTGCCGTGCAGCGACTCCCAGATGGGGTCGAGGTAGGAGTTCGCGAAGTTGTTGAAGTCGGCCTGGTTGGCCGGGAACTTGCCGTTGACCTGGGCGGTCTCGGCCATCAGTGCCTTCACGGAGGAGCCGGCGTTGGTGACGAGGCGGCCGAGGGTGAGCATCTTGTCGACCGACGGGTCGGTGCCGCCGTACCACCAGGAGCCGGTCGAGGGCAGCTTGAAGTCGGCCTCGGTGAGTCGGGGTTGGGCCGTGTAGACCGCCTGCGGGTGGTCGTAGGCCGGCGTCATCCCCGTCTTCTGCTCATTGCTGATCATGTCCATGATCGGCGTGTCCTCGTTGTTGTTGCTGAGCGTGTAGTTCGGGCGCTTCTCGTAGATCTGCCGGTAGAGGTCGTGGCTCTCCCAGTAGGCGTTGTCGTTGTCGATCCAGAAGCCGCCGAGGTCGGGATAGCGGTCCATGACCTCGAAGAAGTTGTCGTAACTGAACTGCCCGAAGCCGTCGTTGGTGGTCAGGTCGACGTTCTTGCCCTTGTAGGCGGAGTAGGCGGCCGAGTCGAGCCACTCGTGGCCGCCCTCGTCGTGCCACTGGGGGTCGTTGGTCATGTAGAGGATGACCTTCAGCCCTTTGGCCTTGGCGGCGGTGACCAGCTCACCCAGGAAGTCGCGCCGGGTGGAGCAGGAGCCGGGGATCTTCGACGGCCAGGCGCGGGCGTAGCCGAGGCGGCTGTGGAAGGAGGCGAGGACCAGGTACTGGGTGTGCAGCTTCTGGGCCTCCTTCACCCAGTAGTCGGCGTTCCAGCCGCCGCTGGTGACGTCGTTCTCCCAGGCGGTGCAGCTGGTGTGGGCGGGCGCGGTGCGCAGGCCCCAGTGCAGGAAGAGGCCGCCGACGGAGTTGCGCAGGAAGTCCTGGCGGGGGTTGTCGAGGTCGAGCGGCTTCACCGCCGTACTGCCGCAGTCCTGGGCTCCCGAGACCCGCAGGGCGCCGCCGGAGGTGTTGTGGCTGTCCGTCAGGCAGCCGCCCGTGGCGTTCTGGAAGCCCACGTCGAACGGGGAGCCGCCGCCCTTCCGCGCGGTGAACCGGGTGAGCCGGATGCCGTCGGCCGCGTCGGCGAGGAACGCCGGGCGGCCGTCGTCCGCGGCGAACCTCACCGAGCTGTCGGTGAAGCGGATGTCGTCGGCGTTGTGGAGGTACCAGCCGTAGGCCGGCCGGGTGCCGATGGCCTTGGGGTTGTAGTCCTTCGGGTCGTTGGCCGGCACTCCGGTGGACATGGTGCCGTTGCCGCCCGGGACCGTGATGTCGACGTCGTTGAAGGTCACGCCCTTGATGCGGTGGCCGGTCTCGCCCCACAGGGTCGGGCTGAAGGACGGGCTGCTGCCGGTGGCCGTGATGTCGTCGTACGTGATGTCGCTGATCGATCCGACACCGGGGCTGTTGCCGCACCGTTTCCGGGTTCCGATCTTCTGCATGATCGGCGAGTGGACGTTCGTCATCGTGATGTCGCGGTAGTGGACGTCGGAGATCTTCGCGCCGTCCATCGACACCATGCCGAGGCCGGACTTGTCGGCGCCGTCGATCCGGATGTTCTCGAATTGGTAGTCCGAGAAGTCGCCGCAGGTCTCCGAGCCGAACATGAGCGCGTTGCAGCAACGGGCGGACAGGAAGCTGTCGTTCACACGCACGTGGCCGTTGGGGAGCTTGGCGCCGAGGGCGTAGTCACTCTTGAAGACCAGGGCGTCGTCGTTGGCCCTGATGTTCGCGTTCGTCACCGTGACGTTCGTCGTGGAGATGATGTTCCAGCCGTCGCGGTCGCTCGCGGTGTCGATGGTCAGGCGGTCCGAGGTCACGTTCGTGCAGCCGTTGACGAGCGCCGCGAAGTGGCCGCCGCGGCGGAGCGTGAGGCCGTCGCCGAGGGTGAGTCCGTCGCACCGGGTCAGGGAGATGATCTTGTCGGCCTCGCCGGACTTCGGGTTGCCGGTGATCAGGTTGCCCATGCCGTCGATGACGCCCTGGCCGACGAAGCCGATGTCGGTCAGCCGGTCGCCGTGGATCATCGCGTTGTGGAAGTGGCTGTGCCCGTAGTCCTGGTAGGCGTCGTACGGATTGGACTCGGGCTTGTCGTAGGTGTCGGCACTGGAGCCCTGGAGGGTGGCGCCCTTGTCGAGCCGGAGCGTCACGTGGCTCTTCATGTGGATGGTGTTCTTCGACTTGTAGTCGCCGGGCGGGAAGCGGACGACTCCGCCGCCCGCGGCCGAACTCGCGGCGGCGATGGCCTTGTTGACGGCGGGGGTGTCGTTGGCGGAGCCGTCTCCCTTGGCGCCGTAGTCGCGTACGTCGAAGACGGCGGCGGCTCGGGAGGGATCCTGCGGGGCGGCCGGGGCGGCCGGGGCGGCCGGGTGGCTGAGTCCGAGGACGACGGCGACCACGAAGAAGACGATCGCGGCCGCTCGGGAGCGTGGGGCTGTGGGGGGTTTCAAGGTGACGGCTCCTCAGACCAGTTGATAGCCGCGGAGGTTGCTGAGCAGCAGGTAGGTGTTCTGGAGGGAGCCGGAGGTGTCGCCGAGGGAGCGGTAGATGCCCCACTTCGGGCGGACGCGGTCGGCCAGGAAGGTGTCGACGCCGGACTTGGACGCGTCGACGACGGTCGAGCCGCCGGACTTCAGGATCCAGCGGACCGAACCCGCCGAGCCGTCGCCGACCTTGATCTGGAAGTCGACGTCGGTCCATTTGTCGTGCAGCGGGTCCAGGTCGGTGCGGCCGACGAGGATGTCGTCGATGGCGAGCTTCAGCTCGATGGTCTGTTTGCCGTTCACCCGGCGCAGGGACTGCACGACGATCGGCGAGGTGCCGCTGCCGGGCTGCTTCATCTGCATGATGTGGGTGAAGGTGGTGGTCGCCTTCAGGGAGCTCGGGATGTACATCGAGTAGGTGACCCGCCAGGTCTGACCCTTCGTCCACTTCAGGTAGTTGCTCCCGCTGCCGTTGCGCAGCCCGGTGACCTCCTGGCGCTGGCGGTCGGTGGAGGTGTCGCGGTCGACGGTGTGCATGTCGAAGCGCCAGTTGTTGCCGGTGGCGTAGATGTGCGGCTGTCCGGCGGAATGCGAGTCGGCGCGGTCGTCCTCGATGGTCTCGAAGGCGCCGAGGCCGTCGGCGCTCGCGGAGGGGGCCCACTTCTGCTGCCAGGAGGCGGCGTGGGCGGTGGTCGCCTGCGGCAGACCGACCGCGGCCGCCGTGGCACCGCCGAGCGCGGCGCCCAGCACCGCCCTTCGTGATGTGCTCATGACACTAATCACCTCGCAGTTGTTCGTTCATGATCAGGAAGGCGCCCAGGCCGTGGAAGTCGTTGGTGGCCCGGTCGCGAGCGATGTAGTACGCGTAGTCGCCGACGTTGGTGCCGATGGAGATGTCGGCGAGGTTCGTGCGCCCGTCGGAGCCGAGCGAGAGTTTGGCGAGCACGCCCTGGTAGCCGCGGTGTGCGACGGCCTTGAAATGCTGGTCCAGGTATCCCTGCTGAGCGCCGCGGGAGAGGGCGTAGGTGAACATGCTGGAGCAGGACGTCTCGGTCCAGTTGTCGCCTCGGGCGCCCTTGTCGATCACCTGGAACCAGCGGCCGGTCGCCGGGTCCTGGTACTTCTCCAGGCCGGCCGCCAACTTGCGGAGGACGGAGAGCAGCTGGGCCCGGCGCGGGTGGCGCTGCGGAATGCCGTCCAGCACGTTGACGATCGCCATGGAGTACCAGCCGACCGCTCGGCACCAGTGCTCGGGGGCGAGCCCGGTGCTCGGGTCGGCCCAGCCGGCGGTCTTCGACTCGTCGTAGGCGTGCTTGAGCAGTCCGTTCGCGACCTGGAGGTGGCTTCCGTAGACGGCGAGCTGCTTCGCGGCCTCGTCGTCGGTGGACGAGCTGTCGCCGAACTCCTCTCCGTACTCGACGAGGAACGGGTTCACCATGTAGACGCCGTCGGCCCAGAGCTGGTGGGCGCGGCTCGTGGTGTCGGCGTGCCAGAAGCCGCCGTCGCCCGTGCGGGGGTAGGAGGCCAGGCGGTCGACGATCTTCTTCGCCGCCTTGCGGTAGCGGTCCTGGCCGGTCTCGTGGTGGAGGATCACCAGCAGCCGGCCCGCCTGCATGCTGTCCAGGCTGTTGAAGGACTGGCCGAGGGAGCCGTCCTCGCCGACGAATCGGTCGACATAGCTCTTGATGTACGCGAGATAGCGCGCGTCGTGCGTGCGCCGGTAGGTGAGGTACTGGCCGTAGAGGTACAGGCCGACCGGGTAGGACCAGCCTCCGATGGTGCTCGGCGTGTAGCGGGCCATGGTGGAGTCGACCATGGCGACGGACCAGTCCCGGTCCGCGGACGGGCCTGCCGGGGAGCCGGTGGGCGCGGGTGCGGCGGCCGGCAGGGTGACCAGGGTGGCGGCCGCGAGCGTAAGAGTCGTCACAGCGGCGCGAAGACGACGGCGTCTCATGTTCCTCCCTCTCCGTGAGCCAGGAGACACGGGAAACATCGGATGAAAGCCAACGCGGATTCATATCCATGAACTGTGTTCAGGATTCCGCTCGGTTGGCGCGATCCAGAGTCGCGGCAGGACCGTCAGTGGTCAATGGTCTGTACCGAAGAGGTCGGATGCATTTCCGGCCAATTTCAGCCATCACCTGCTGACCGGCGGGTCAGTTCGGATGGATTCCTCCGTCAGGAATGCATCACGGCTCGTGATCGTTGACGATGGGAGTACCACCTGACGACAACCGTAAGGATCAAGAGCTCGTGAGCAGCAAGGTCCCCCCGATCATCCTCAACAACGGCGTCGAGATGCCCCAGTTGGGCTTCGGCGTCTGGCAGGTGCCGGACGACGAGGCGGAGCGCGCGGTCAGCACGGCGTTGGAGGCCGGGTACCGCAGCATCGACACAGCGGCGATCTACGGCAATGAAGAGGGCACCGGCAAGGCCATCGCGGCGTCCGGGGTGCCCCGCGAGGACATCTTCGTCACCACCAAGCTCTGGAACAGCGACCAGGGCTACGACGCGACTCTGCGCGCCTTCGACACCTCGCTGGACAAGCTCGGCCTGGACTATCTGGATCTGTACCTGATCCACTGGCCGACGCCCGCCCGTGACCTGTACGTCGACAGCTATAAGGCGTTCGAGAAGCTGTACGCCGACGGCCGGATCAAGGCGATCGGCGTCTCCAACTTCGAGCCCGAGCACCTTGAGCGGCTGATCGCCGAGACGTCCGTCGTCCCGGCCGTCGACCAGATCGAGCTGCACCCGCACCTCCAGCAGCGCGCGGCCCGCGAGTACCACGCGGAGCAGGGCATCGCGACCGAGGCGTGGTCGCCGCTCGGCTCCGGCAAGGGCCTGCTGGAGGTTCCGGCCATCGTGGCCATCGCGCAGAAGCACGGCCGCACCCCGGCCCAGATCGTGCTGCGCTGGCACCTCCAGCTCGGCAATGTAGTGATCCCGAAGTCCGTGACGCCCTCGCGGATCAAGGAGAACATCGAGGTCTTCGACTTCAGCCTGGACACCGAGGACCTGGCGGCGATCAGCGCGCTCAACGAGGACCGGCGCCTCGGCCCGGACCCGTCGACGTTCAACGCCGCCTGACAGTACATACGTTCGGCCGGCGGTGCGTCCCGCGTGACTGGGGAC
>NZ_JBHUXV010000100.1:0-36482 GCF_042669125.1 Streptomyces sp. NPDC057253
CGTGTCGGGCAGCGCCTGATCTGAAATTTCTGACAGCAGGAATTGCTATGTGATTGTGGCGTCGGGAAGTGTGACTCTTTGCGCCGGAATTCCGGGCGGGAGGGAATCCGGGACCGGCGTCCCCGGGCTGACCGGTGAGCGGCCCCCGACGGCACGGGGGGTGTGTCCGTCGGGGGCCGCTCGTGCCCTGTCACCGGCGTGTCCGGGGGAGGAGGCCCGGTGACCCTGGTGGGCGATGACCACGATCTCGCCTGGCGGGTTGATCAACAGCCCCCGTCCCCGAAGGCAATCAACTCTGTGACCTGCGTGTGATGCTCCGGCGGACGCCGGTCACCGGTTCGACGCCGGGAGGCGGCCGACGGCTCACTCGCTGCCGGACGCCGGACCGTCGCACACCCGCGGGTACGGCACGTCCTGTACCTGGGAGCGCCACTCGGCGTGGGTGAGGACGTTCTCTCGGACGCGGGCGCAGACTTCGGAGAGCGCCTGCTCGGTGCCGATGGGGTAACGCTGGAGCGGAACATGCGGAGAGGCCGCGTACAGCGTGGTGCCGTCGGGGGAGAAGGCGAGGGACGTGATGCCCTCGCCCGCTGTGGTGAGAGGCCCGCCCAGCGGCTGGCGGGTGGCCACGTCCCAGAGCTGGACGGAGCCGGCGTCGCCGCCGACCGCGAGGGTCGCGCCGTCCGGGCTGACCGCCACCGCGGTCACCCCCTCCGGATTGCCGTCCAACGGTGCCGGGAACGTCTCGCGCAGGACAGCTGCCCGATGCTCCAGTCCCGCGTCCCACAGAGCGACACGGCCGGTACGGTCGCCCGCCGCGAACAGCGTGCCGTCGGCCGCGAATCCCATCGCACCCGACCCGTCGCCCTGCACCAGGGTCTTCGGGACGGCGCGGCCGGGGACCGCCGAGCCCGCCGGGAGGGACCGGGAGTTCTCGGGAAGCGCGGCGATCCCGCCGTCACCGACGAAGAGACGGCCGTCGGGACGGACGACGGCCCGTCCGCTCGTCATGTCGTCCAACACGGCGGTTCTGCGGTGCCGGGCCACGTCCCACACTTCCTCCCGTACCCCCTCGGACGTCGCCGGAAAGGCGGCGAACAGGAGGTGCCCGCCGAGTCCCAGGGTGATGCCGAGCGCCGACGGCCCCGACAGGTCCAGAGTGCTCCCGGCCCGGTCCTGCGCCGGGTCCCGGACCGTCAGCGGCTGCGAGGCCAGCTCCCTGCCGGGTACGGAGACGCCGTACGCGAACGTCTTCCCGTCCGGTCCGAACGCCATCAGTGGCACGGTCTCCTCCGGCGTGACGGGGATCGACGGGTCGCGGGGGACTGGTATGTCGGCCGGGGGCAGGGAGCGCGCCCGGCGGTCGCCGGTGACGGCGCGCAGCGTGAAGACGTAATGGGAGCCCGCGCGTACGGCGGTGGCGTACGCACGGCCGTCGGGGCTCAGCAGCTCAGCGTCCACCGGGGTGGGGCGCCATGCCGAGGTGACGGACGGACCGAGGTCGAGGGTGTGCACGGTGCCGCCCTCCAGATAGCGCAGGGTCCGGCCGTCCGGTTCCCAGGAGGGGCCGCCGTACGGACGTCGGCCGTCCAGTGGTTGGCGGAAGACCTGGGCGTCCGGGAACGCGAGTCGCCACACGTGGATCTCGTCGTGGCCCACCGTCGCCAGGAACTTCCCGTCGTCGCTGACGGACGCCCAGCTCGCCCCGGGCTCGGCCAGTTCGGCGAGTCGGCGGCCGGTCAGGATGTCCCAGACGGTCACGTCCCGGTCGGTGACGATGGCGAGACGGTGGCAGGGGCCGATCACGAATCGCGACGGCGAACCAGTGCAGGCGTCGCGGACCCGCTGCCAGCCCCCCGGTAGCACGCGGCCGCCGGCGGTGTCCCACAACCGTGGCGACCCTCCCGAGGAACACGCCGCGACGAGCCGGCCGTCGCTACTCGCCTCGGCGTCCACCGACGGGCCCGCCGTGGTCTCGAAGAGGGTTCTGCCGTCGGCGACCGCGCGCAGACGCACCTGGTCGCCGTCCTGGGCGAGGTATGCCCGGCCGTCGCGGGTGAACGTGACCGAGCTGGTGAACGGCAGGGATTCCGCCCCGCCCGTCCACCGCTCGGAGACCGTGTCCCACAGGCGTTGGTGGTCCCCGACCCGGACGAGGAGGGTTCGGGCGTCGACGGCCGCGACGACGGACGAACCGACGGGCAGCTTTCCCTGGGCCAGGCGGCGATGGCCGGCCACGTCCCAGGTGCGCCATATGCCACCGACGGCGCTGAGCAGCGTACGGCCGTCGGCAAGGAGGAAGCGGGCCGCGGTGACATCACGGCCGGAGCCGGAGCCGGAGCCGGAGCCGGAGCCCGAGCCGGAGCCGGGGTCGCCGACGACGTCCCGCTCCGGGGCGGAGCCGGGGCCCGGGTCGGTGAAGGCGTCCCGCTCGGGCTGGAACAAGGAGCCGAGCAGGGCCCGGCGGGTCTCGGGGAGATGTGCCGTCCGCCAGGCCGCGGCTCCCAGCAGGAGTGCGGTACGCGGGTCTGTGGTTCGCAGTGCGTCGGCCGTGTCGGCGATACGGCGGGCCGCCTCCTGGGTGCGCTGCCGCCGGTTGTCGGCGTGCTCCCGCCACGCGGTGAGGCCGACGGCGAGGGACACCGTGAGCACGGCGGACAGCGCGCCCGTCAGCAGCCGGGAGCGGCGGACGGTGCGGGCCGCCGCCCGGAGTTCGGCGTCCCGGGTGAGCACGGAGGCCCGCAGGAAGGCGCGCTCCGGAACGGTCAGGGACGGGTCCTGATCCAGGCGCGGGAACACTTCCTGCGTGCGGGCGAGGCGGTTGCCCCGGTACAGCGTGCCGGAGTCGTGGTCGTGTTCCCCCCAGAGCCGCACGGCGTCCGTCAGCAGCCGATGGTGGCGCAACCGCTCCCGTTCCGTCTCGATCCAGCCGTGCAGCCGGGGCCACGAGGTCAGCAGCGCCTCGTGGGCGACCTGGACGGCGTCCTCGTCGACGGTGACCAGTCGGGCGCGGGCCAACCGCTCCACCACCGCCGCGGCGTGGGGATCGGCCCACTCGCCCAGCTCGGTGTGGGTGAGGGGACGCCGGGAGTCGGCCGTGCCCTGGCCCGGCTCGACCATCCGCAGCAGCAGCTGCCGGGCCGCCTCGGCCTCCTCGGGCGACAGTTGCCCGTACACCGACTCGGCACTGGCCGCGATCGCGCCGCGCACCCCGCCGGCCGCCTCGTAGCCGGCCAGCGTCAGCAGGCAGCCCCTGCGCCGGTACCAGGTCTCCAACAGGGCGTGCGAGAGCAAGGGCAGAGCGCCGGGCTGGTCGTGGACCTCGGCGACGATTCGTTCGGTCAGTTCCCGCTCCACGATGAGCCCGGTCGTTTGCGCCGGTCTTGTCACGCTCTCCCGGAGCTCGTCCGTGGTCATGGGACCGAGCAGCAGCCCGGCGCCGCGCAGGGCGTCGGCGAGACCCCGGTGCTCCGCGCAGCGTGGGTAGAAGTCGGCGCGCACGGCGATGAGCACGCGCAGTCGCCCCGCGGTGGCGTGGGCGCCCAGCAACAGATTGATGAAACGATTCCGCTCTTCGGGGTCGTGGCAGAGCGTGAAGACCTCCTCGAACTGGTCCACCACGACCCAGCTGTCCGGTGTGCCCTCGGCCGGCTCCAGCAGCTCCCCGTACGTGGTCGCGGGCCTCGGGCCCGGGGTGAGGATGCGCAGAACCGTGGGACGCTCCCGGCTACCGATCTCCTGGCACAGCCGGGGTATCAGGCCGGCTCTCAGCAGCGAGGACTTGCCGCTGCCGGAGGGCCCGACCAGCACGCCGAGCGGGTGCTCGCAGACGAGCCTCGTCAGTTCCCCGACCATCCGGTCCCGGCCGAAGAACAGCGCGTGGTCGGCGGGTTCGAAACGGGCCAGCCCCCGGTACGGCGACGGCGTCTCGTCGTTCACGGCGGCTCGCGCCTCGGCGCGCTTGCCGTCCAGCGCCGCCCGTGCCTCCTTCCACCGTTGCTCCCACTCGCCCGGGTCACCGTCACAGGCGCGCACGTACGCCGCGAGTGTGCTGAGCGACGGGAGCCGCTCGCCGGCCGCCGCCTGCGACAGAGCTGTCGCCGAGACGCCCGCCGCCTCGGCCATGGCCCGGTAGGCGGGACCGCCGGCGGCCCGGCGCAGCTCGCGCAGCTCGTGGGCGAGTCGCCGGACCGGACCGGAGGTCGGGTCCAGCGGTCTCTCGGGTCGGCCCATGGGGGACTACCTCCGTGCAACCAGAGATGGGAGGGGCGAAGCCCCGAACGTGGGCAAACCTAGGGGAGAGAGCGGTCCTTTCGGGCAAAAAGAGCGTAGAGATTGGTTGAATGTGGCTTTCGCCACGGCAGGTCCTGACGCCGGCGGTTCATCGGGCGTCCTTGCTCCGGCGGTTCACGGAGCGCCCTTCCCGTCAGCTGGGCGCGGGGGCCCGACCGGCCGGCGGCGGAAGGAGTCGACCGCGGTGCGGGACTGCTCGCCGGGATCGCCCGCGGTGTCGGTGCCCGCTCGTCAGCCGAACACGGTGTTCTGGAGAGCTGTGGCGTAGCGGTCGAGCAGTGCGCCGAACTGCTCGATGTCGTCGTGCGACCAGTCGTGCAGCACCTCGCCGAGCATGGTGATCGACGTGTCCACGACGGCCTGGTGGGTGCGGCGGCCGGCCCCGGTGACGGTGATGCTCACGGCGCGTTGGTCGCCCTCGTCGGTCGCCCGCTCGACGAGCCCACGGGCTTCCATGCGGGCCAGTACCTTGCTCACGTTGGAGGCGCCGGTTCCGGTCTGCTGTGCCACGTGGGAGGGCCGGGCCGAACCGCCCGCGCGCATCAGGACGTTGAGCACCGTCATCGACGCCGGATCGATGCCCGCCCCCGCGCGCTCGATGATGACCTCCTGGATTCCGGCCGCGGCCCAGCGGCTCAGGATGTTGGCGAAGGAGTCGTGAAGCGCGGTCAGTCCGGCCACCTCCGATGTGGTCACGGCGTGGCCCGGTGTCGCTCGCGCCATATGTACTCGTCCTTCCTGCCGGCCCCTGCGTCGATCCTCACCCGCCGGGGCAGCCGTCGCCGTCATGATCTCATCGCACCGCCCGGCGGTACAGCGGTCCCCGTCCCGTCCCCGGCCGTGGCCCCCCTCGGGCGGACCGATCCCGAACGATCCCTTGCCCTCGATGCGGGGCGGGTTTACTGTCCACAGGACAGTAAATGGCGGCTTGCCCCCGTGGCCGCGATCGGGGCGAGCCGTGTCCGCCCGTCGCGCCGCCGAACCGTTCTGCCGTCGCGCAGCCAGCACGCACCCCGTGTGCGGATTCTGCCACCATCCCCTGGACGAGGGAGCCTTCGTGTGCTCTGACCGCAGCCCCGGGCAAGTGCTGCCGCTCCGGCTGACGCCCGGTTGCCGTTCCCCGCGGGCGACACCCGGAGAGACCCGTACGCCGTCCCGGGCGGCTGCCCGACGCCGGGGCCGCCGACGGCCCGGCGTGCCCCGGCCGACCACGACCCCAGCACACCCTGACGGCGCGGACCCCGTCCGGGAGCGAGCCCACGAAACCTCACGGAGGTGCGTATGACCCGGATCCACGAGGCCCGGCAGCTGACCACCGGCTACAGCTGGACGGAGTGTCCGCGCTGGCACGACGGGCGCTTCTACTTCTCCGACATGTACAACCACCGCGTCGTCACCGTCACCGAGAACGGTGAGGCCGACGTCTACCTCGACCTGAACGACCGCAAGAGCCTGGTCGACGAGGAAGTCGTGTGCGTCGGCACCGGCTTTCTGCCGGACGGCCGACTTCTCGTCAACTCCATGTGGGAGCAGGTCGTCCTGGTCCACGACGGCAGCACCACGGAGGTCTACGCCGACCTGCGCGGCCTGGCGGTCAGCCCGATCAACGACATGGTGGTCGACGCACAGGGCCGGGCCTACATCAGCCAGCTCGGCTACAACCTCTTCGCCGGCGAGAGCGCGGCCAAGGCGCCGCTGCTGGTCGTGGAGCCGGACGGCACCCCACGTGTCGCCGAGGAGGGCGGCGTCTTCGACGGCGCCAACGGCATGGGCATCACGGCGGACGGCCGGACGCTGATCACCGCCGAGGTCGACGGCCTGCGGTTGACCGCGCTGGAGATCAAGGACGACGGCTCGCTCGGGGCCCGCCGTACGTTCTTCGACGGCCAGATCATGATGGACGGGATGTGCGTCGACGAGGAGGGCGCGGTCTGGGGGGCGTCCCCGATCAGCGGTGTGCTGCGGGTCCTCGAAGGCGGTCCGGCCGTGGCCTCCGTCGACCTTCCGGCCGAGCAGGCGGGCATGGGTGTCGCCTGCGTGCTCGGGGGCGCCGACCGCAGGACCCTTTTCATCACCTGCGGTGTGGAGGTCTTCGACCGCGAGAAGTCCCGCACCGAGGGCCGCGGTTCGATCTGGACCGCCCGGGTCGACGTGCCCGGCGGCACTACCCGCCCCTGACCCGACCGGTCCTCCGGAACCAGCGGAGCACACCCACGCCCACCACCACGGAATCCGCCGACCGGCGTCTCGGACTCCACCGTCCGGGGCTTGCCGTCCCGGAGCCAGGGGCCACCCTCCCGCCACCGGCTGCCGGCCCGCCCTCCGGCGTCCAGGACTCCACCACCCCAGCGTCGTCGTCCGACGGCGCCCTTGGCCCCGCCCACGGGCACCAGCCCCCGCGCTGTCAACCACCCCGGCTCAATGACGAGAACGACGAGGTACTGACATGGCACCACTCGACTTCACCGGAGGCGCGGTCGTCGTCACCGGCGCAGGACGCGGCATCGGCCGCGCGCACGCTCACCTGCTCGCCGCCCGTGGCGCGTCCGTGGTCGTCTGCGACCCCGGCGGCGACCCCGACGGCGCGAACCCGTCCGCCGCGCCTGCCGAGCAGGTGGTCAAGGAGATCGTCGAGGCCGGCGGTACCGCCGTGGCCTCGACGGAGTCCGTGGCCACCGAGGAGGGAGCCGCGGCGATCGTGCGGACCGCGCTCGACGCCTTCGGCCGACTCGACGCCGTGATCAACAACGCCGGCATCTTCCGGCCCGCCCCCTTCGGCGAGACCTCCCCGCAGACGTACCAGAAGTACCTGGACGTGCACTACCTCGGCAGTCTCCTCGTCTCCCGCGCCGCCTGGCCGCACCTGGTGGCGTCGGGGAACGGACGTATCGTCAACACCGTCTCGGCGTCCCTGCTGGGCGTGCCCGACATGGTCCACTACGGCTCCGCCAAGGGCGCTGTCTACGGCCTGACCCGCAACCTCGCCGTGGCCGGCCACGCCGTCGGGATCAAGGTCAACGCGGTGGCCCCCGGCGCCGGCACGCGCATGGTCGAACTCACCGGCGACACCCTGCCGGAGGGGATGCTCGAGTACATGATGACCAGCATGCCGCCCGAGCTCGTCTCGCCGGTCGCGGCCTACCTGGCGCACGAGAGCTGCGCCGTCACCGGCGAGGTCTTCAACGTCGCGGGCGGGCTGGTGAACCGCATGGTCATGGTCAACACCGCGGGCATCGTGGACCCGGAGCTCACCCCGGAAACCGTGGCCGAGCGGATCGGGGAGATCCTCGGCACCGACGGAGCCCAGCCCGTCGAGCTGATGCTGCCCCAGTCACAGCCCTGACCCCGCGTCATACCAGGAACGCCCACGCCGCACGGCCCCAACTCGCAGCCCAGGAGGCAAACCCATGGCCGACGACACATGGACGGTGGAGGTCGACGGGGAGGCATGCATTGGCTCCGGCGTCTGCGCCTCGGTGGCCCCCCTGCACTTCGCCGTCGAGAACGGCAGGTCCCGCCCCCTCGCCGAACGCGTCGTGCCCGCCGACGAGTTGAGGGACGTGGTCGTCCTGTGCCCCGGCGCGGCCGTCCTCGTCCGCGACGGGGCCGGCCAACTCGTCGACTGAGTCGGCTCGGCCCCCGTCGGTACGTGCCTTTCCGTACGTCGCCTTCCGCACCTCCGGCTTCGTACGTCCATCCGCATCCGCCGCTGTCGAGGGAGACACGCGATGACCAGTGAGACCGCGCCCTTTCCGTTCCCGCCGCTGCCGCCCGAGGAGGCCCTGGAGGCCTTCCGCAAGGTGCGCGCGGACCGGCCGATGACCAAGGTGACCATGCCGTACGGCGGTGACGTGTGGGTGATCCACCGGCACGCCGCCGCCAAGCGGATGCTGGAGGACCGCCGCTTCGTCCGCCAGCCCTTCCGTGAGCGCGAGGTGCCGTACTTCGTCCAGTTCCCGCCGTTCCTGCTGGGCACCTTCCAGTGGGCCGACCCGCCGGAGCACACCCGCCTGCGCCGTCTGGTCGCCCGTGCGTTCACCGCTCGCCGTGTGGAGCAACTCCGCCTGCGCGCACAGGAGATGGCAGACACCTTGCTCGACCGCATGACCGCGGGCGGACGCCAGGAGGGTGACTTCGCCCAGGAGTTCGCCATCCCGTTCCCCATCCGGGTGCTGTGCGAGCTGATCGGCGTCCCGGAGGAGGACCGGGACAGGTTCATCGGCTGGTCCCACGCCCTGCTCGCGGTCTCCGGGATGACGGAGGAGCAGACCATGCAGAACAGCATCGAGCTGTACGGCTACCTCGCCGAACTCATCGCGCGGCGGCGCGCCGAGCCCCGGGAGGACCTGCTCAGCATGCTGGCCGCGGCCGAGCAGAAGGACGACTCGCTCACCGACGACGAGATCCTGCCCATCGCGATGCTGGTCCTGGTCGGCGGCTTCGACAACACCGCCAACTTCATCACGCTCGGTGTCACCACGATGCTGCACAACCCCGACCACCTGAAGCTGCTGCTGACGGATATCGACACCATCACCCCCACCCTGGTCGAGGAGACCCTCCGCCACGGAGGATTCGTGCAGGGACAGCCCGTCGGCGGCGGCGGGGGCCTGCCCCCGCACCTGGCGAGCGAGGACGTGGAGATCGACGGTCAGCTGATCCGCAAGGGCGAGTGCGTGCTCGTGGACATCACGGCGGCCAACCACGACGAGAACGCCTTCGAGGTCCCGGACGCCTTCGACATCACCCGCAAGCCGAACCCGCACCTGACACTCAGTCACGGCCTGCACCACTGCCTGGGGGCTCCGCTGGCCCGGATGGAGATGCAGGTGGCCCTGGCCACCGTCTTCCGCCGGTTGCCGGGCCTGCGGCTGACGGGCGAGGCCGTCGAGGTCACCGAGACCCTGACCGGCGGGGTCAGCAGCCTCCCCGTGGCCTGGTGAACCGGCTGCCCCCGCAGTCCCCGGCGCGACGTGTGGCGGTCGTCGGCGCCGGGCCCGCCGGGCTCTACGCGGCCGAGGAGCTGATCCGCCAGAACCGTCACGACGTGCGCGTCGACGTACTGGACCGGCTGCCGACGCTGTACGGCCTGGTGCGCTATGGCGTCGCCCCCGACCACCCCAGGATCAAGTCGATCACCGGCTCGCTCCGCAAGGTGCTGGACGACCCGAGGGTCGCCTTCCACGGCGGAATCGAACTCGGAACGGACGTCACACGGCGCGATCTGCTCGAACGCTACGACGCGGTGGTCTACGCGGCCGGGGCCGCCGGCGACCGCCGCCTGGGGGTCCCCGGCGAGGACCTTCCCGGGAGCTGCTCCGCCAGCGCGTTCGTGTCCTGGTACAGCGGTCACCCGGACGCGCGTCCGCCGCTGTCGCTCGACACGGAGCGGGTGGCCGTGGTCGGCGCCGGGAACGTGGCGCTCGACGTGGCGCGCGTCCTCACCCGGCCGGTCGCGGACCTGGAGCGCACGGACATGCCGGAGGCGGTGCTGGCCGCGCTGCGCGACAGCGCGGTGCGCGAGGTGGTGGTGCTCGCCAGGCGCGGACCGCGGCACGCCCGCTTCACGCCCAAGGAGCTGCGGGAGCTGGGCGAGGTGGACGGGGTGGACGTCATCGTCGACCCACGGCAGCTCACCGGATCGGGGAGCACGGACGCGGACCGGACCACCCAGGCCACCCTGCGCGCTCTGGCCGACCTCGCGGCCCGCCCGCCGCTCGGTGCGCCGCGCCGCATCGAACTGCGCTTCTTCACCCGCCCACGCCGGGTGCTGGGCGGGCACCGGGTGACGGGACTGCTGACAGAACGTACCCACGGCGGACCCGACGGCATGTCGGAGGGCACCGCCGAACTCTCCACCCTCCCCGTCGGCGCCGTGCTCCGCGCGATCGGCTACCGGGGGCTCCCGCTGGACGCGGTGCCCTTCGACACCGCCCGCGGTGTCGTGCCCAACGACCGCGGACGCGTCCTCGACACGGAGGGAGTGCCGTGCCCGGGGGAGTACGTCACCGGCTGGCTCAAACGCGGGCCGAGCGGTGTGATCGGCACCAACAAGCTCGACTCCGCGCAGACGGTGGCCCTGCTCCTCGACGACCTCGACGAGCTGCCGGTGCGTCGACTTCCGGACCTGACCGGCCTGTTGATCGGCCGGGGGATCCGGCCGGTCGGCCTGTCCGGCTGGGCCCGCATCGACTCCGCCGAGCAGGACCTCGGCGCGACGCGCGGCCGGGACCGCACCAAGATCGCCGACTGGCCGACGCTGCTGCGGCTCGGCCGCACGGACCGCCCCGTACCAGTGGAACCAGAGGAACTGCCATGGCCTTCCTGATCGGCGACGCCTGCGTCGACGTCAAGGACCGCACCTGTACGTCCGTCTGCCCCGTCGACTGCATCTACGAGGGCGACCGCAAGCTGTACATCAACCCGGCCGAGTGCATCGACTGCGGTGCCTGCGAGCCGCTCTGTCCGGTGGAGGCCATCTACATCGAGGACGACGTACCCGACGCTCTGCGCTGGGCGGTCGCCGACAACGAGGCCTTCTTCACCCAGCCGCTGCCGGGACGGGCCGCCCCCCTCGGACGGGCACCCGGCGGCGCGCGTGACCTGGGCCCGATCGGGGCGGACACGCCGCACGTCGCGACGCTGCCGGGCGGGCGGCGGAGGCCGTCGTCATGACCGGTGGGCGCAGTGCCCTGCGTCCGGACCGCCGCCTTCGCGTGCCGGGGCATCGCGTCGTGCACCGTCGGGCCTCCGTCCGGACCACCCGGGCCGAGGGGCACGCCCACTCGCCCGCAGTCCATGCCGAAGGAGCTCGCACACCGCCACTCGAACCACGCGAACGGTGCCCAGGGCCGACGGCGCGAGGTCGCGCGCCCCTGCGTGGCGCCCGAGCGGGCGGGACGTCTGCCCGTGCGCTCCCGCTGAGCCACGGGCTCGGTGTCCCGTTGTGTGCCGCGGGTCCACTGAGTGGAACCACTCGTGGTCCGTCGTGTCGGACCGTGATTACTGTCGGCCGCGTGGAGCTGGACGTTCCCACCCCGGGGGCGGTTCCCGACACAGTGAGGAAGTGGCACGGATGGCAGAGCGAGCCCACGGAGGGACGGCAGTGAACAGGGCCGCCGCGGTGGCCGCGGCGGCCTCACGGCTGTCCCGCGCGGGGACGGAGCGCAGCCCGTGCGCTCCGGTCCGTGACCTGCTCGGAACGACGGACATCGCGGCTGCGTACGAGGTGCAGCAGCGGCTGGCGCAGCGGAAGCTGGACCTCGGCGCGCGCGTGGTGGGCCGCAAGATCGGGCTCACCTCGGCGGCCGTCCAGCGGCAGGTGGGCGTGGACCGGCCGGACTTCGGGATCCTGTTCGACGACATGGACATGTCCGACCAGGCCTCGGTCGTGCCCAGCGAGCGGCTCCTGCAGCCTCGGGTCGAGGCCGAGATCGCTTTCGTCCTCGGCGAGGACCTGGACGAGGCGGACCTGGACCTGAAGCGGGTGCGCGGCGCCGTCGACCATGCTCGGGCCGCCCTGGAGATCGTGGACAGCCGGATCGCCGGCTGGGACATCACGATCACGGACACCGTGGCCGACAACGCCTCCTCCGGCCTGTTCGTCCTGGGCCCCGAGCAGGTGACCCTCGACGGCTTCGAGCCCCGCGAGGTCACCATGACGATGACCCTTGACGGAAGCGAGGCATCGACGGGCAACGGAGCCGCGTGTCTCGGGGACCCGCTGGAAGCCCTGCTCTGGCTCGCGCGCACCGCCCGCGAGTTCGGGGAGCCGCTGCGCGCCGGGCAGGTCGTGCTCTCGGGGGCGCTCGGCCCCCTGGTGCCGGTCGGTCCCGGAGCCGTCGTGCACGCCGAGATCTCCGGGCTCGGCTCCGTATCCGCCACGTTCACCAGCACGAAGTGAGGTCGAGGTGAAGAAGACCAAGGTCGCCGTCATCGGCTCGGGCAACATCGGCACCGATCTGATGATCAAAGTGATGCGGCTGTCGGACACCCTGGAGATGGCCGCCCTGGTGGGCATCGACCCGGAGTCGGACGGCCTGGCCCGCGCCGCCCGGCTCAAGGTGCCCACGACCGCCGAGGGGGTGGAGGGACTGATCGCGCTGGAGGGGTTCGAGGACATCGCCATCGTCTTCGACGCCACCTCGGCCAAGGCCCACGTGGAGAACGCGAAGCGGCTCGCCCCGTACGGCAAGATCCTGGTGGACCTCACCCCCGCCGCCGTCGGACCCTACGTCGTCCCGCCGGTCAACCTGGACGAGCATGTCGAGACGTCCGCGACGAACCTCAACATGGTGACCTGCGGCGGCCAGGCCACCATCCCGATCGTGCACGCGGTCAGCCGGGTCACCCCGGTCGCCTACGCCGAGATCGTCGCGTCGATCGCGTCCCGCTCCGCGGGCCCCGGAACCCGTGCCAACATCGACGAGTTCACGGAGACCACCTCCGCGGCCATCGCCTCCGTCGGCGGCGCCCTGCGCGGCAAGGCCGTCATCGTGCTCAACCCGGCCGAACCGCCCCTCATCATGCGGGACACCGTCTACTGCCTGACCGGCGACGTGGACGAGCGGGCGGTCGTCGACTCGGTCACCGCGATGGTGGCGGCCGTCGCCGAGTACGTGCCGGGATACCGGCTCAAGCAGGACGTCCAGTTCACCCCCGTACCGCCGGACGAGCCGGTGCACACCCTGCTACCGGCAGGAGCACCCGAGGTGACCACCAAGGTCACCGTGTTCCTGGAGGTCGAGGGCGCCGCCCACTACCTGCCCTCCTACGCCGGCAATCTCGACATCATGACCTCCGCCGCCCTCCGCGTCGGCGAGCGCTTCGCCGAGCGCGTCCTGACCGAGGTGACCTCCCGATGACCGACACCGCCCCGCCCCGCCTCTACGTCCAGGACGTCACCCTGCGGGACGGCATGCACGCCATCCGGCACCGCATCCAGCCTGCCGACGTCGCCCGCATCGTGCGCGCCCTGGACGCCGCCGGCGTGGACGCCATCGAAGTGGCCCACGGCGACGGACTGGCAGGCGGCAGCCTCAACTACGGACCCGGCAGCCACAGCGACTGGGAGTGGATCGAGGCGGCCGCGGACGCGCTCGACCGCGCGGTCCTCACCACCTTGCTGCTGCCCGGCATCGGCACCATCGCCGAGCTCAAGCGGGCCTACGCGCTCGGCGTGCGCTCGGTGCGCATCGCCACCCACTGCACGGAGGCCGACGTGTCGGCCCAGCACATCACCACGGCCCGCGAACTGGGTATGGACGTCTCCGGCTTCCTCATGATGGCCCACATGGCACCACCCGCCGAACTGGCCCGCCAGGCCGTCCTGATGGAGTCCTACGGCGCCCACTGCGTGTACGTCACCGACTCCGGCGGGCGCCTCACCATGCAGGGCGTCCGCGACCGCGTCCGGGCCTACCGCGACGTACTGGACGAGCGGACCCAGATCGGCATCCACGCCCACGAGAACCTCTCCCTGTCCGTCGCCAACTCGGTGATCGCGGTGGAGGAGGGGGCGATCCGCGTCGACGCCTCACTGGCCGGACAGGGCGCGGGAGCGGGCAACTGCCCCATCGAGGCCTTCGTCGCCGTCGCGAACCTGCACGGCTGGAAGCACGACTGCGACCTGTTCGCCCTGCAGGACGCCGCCGACGACATCGTACGGCCGCTGCAGGACCGTCCCGTCCGGGTGGACCGGGAGACGCTCACCCTCGGGTACGCGGGCGCCTACTCCAGCTTCCTGCGTCACGCCGAGGCCGCCGCCGCGCGGTACGGCCTGGACGCCCGGGACATCCTCGTGGAGGTCGGACGGCGAGGGCTGGTCGGCGGGCAGGAGGACATGATCGTCGACATCGCGCTCGACCTCGGTGGGGCGCGGCACGGGGGGTGAGACCGGCGGTCCGCCGGGCGGGGGCGGGAGTGGCACTGCGGGGTGCCCCTCCCGCTCGCGTCGTTCGCCCCCGTTCACCAAGGTTCCGGTGACCGGGACGAGTTCAGCGGGAGGGCCCGCTGCCGGCGTCACAACGCACAGGCCGCGTCGGCGTGTTGCCCTCGTCCGGGGGCGTATGACGTACCTGCCGCCAAGCCGGTACGAGCAGGGTCGACCGCCGCGGACCGAGCGGTGGTAGCGCCCTCGCGGAGAGACACAGACCGGCCGGCCGGGGTGGTGGCCCGCGATGTGGTGCAGTAGCGATCATGGCGAAGATGCAGGTCGCGTGCCCCATCAGCTTGCTCGACGCCCCTGCCGGCTTGACTGGTCACCAGGTTGGGGGACTCGGCTGACATGGTCGGCGCGTGGCCTGTGCCCCTGGCCTCGGAAAAGGTCGGGTCAAGGCCGGCAGTGCTGCGCCAAGGGCGCGCCGAGTGAGGTAGTCAGTCCAGTCAGCGAGCGCCTGCATCTGGTCCACGACCTGCACTTTCGAGCTGATCGCCGCTACACCGCCTGGCGGGACACCATCTCGGACGGGCCGCTCGCCGAAGCACTCGCAGCGCCCGGATGATCGGCCGGTGCCCCGTAGGACTCCTGGCAGACGACCAGGGCCGTCGCCTCCTCGGCCGGCGCGAGGGGCGGAGGGTCGCGGCTCGCCGTGCTCAGTCCGTGTCAGGCCGGGCAGATGCTCCGCGAGATGCACCGTGTGCAGACGTGTGAACTGCTCGTGGGGCCGTGCCCGTAGGCCGGATGGTCGCAGAGCGCCCCGGTGTGCGCGGTGACCGGTCGACGGCAGCCGTGAGGAGTCCGACAGCTGTCGGCTGAGGCAGGTTCGGGTCCAGCGGCAGGGCACCGTCGATCACCGCGTCGAGGGGATGGCGCGTCCGGCCACGGCTCGGGAACACCCGTTTCGCCAGGGCTCAGGCCGTCGCCCGGACCAGGGCCTGCTTCAGGCGGGGGCATCCCGTCACCGAGTAACGGATCGTCTGGGCGCAGTGCTGAAAGGTCTGGGAGAGGATCCAGGCGGCGGTGGGAGCCAGGGCCTCCTACTCGGACCGCTGTTGTGCGACATGCTCCTGACCGCGTGCGGCCAGTTCCTGGAGGGCGGTTCTCATGGGGCGGATCGTTCCGCTCCTCCACGGTGTGCCGGAATCGAATACTGTCCGTCGGACATCTTCCCACTCGGCCGGGCCACTGCTAGCGTCAAAATTAGATTTCATTCTAGTTTCGGCGAGAGGTGCTGGCATGAACTCAGCGCTGAGCAGGATTGCCGGGTCCACCCTTGAGCGGGAGCCGCTGCCCCCGTCCATGGTCGAGCGGATCACCCTGATCATGGATCTCTTCGACCGTCCGTACGCCCATCTGAGCCTGGAGGACGTCACCGGCCGCACCGGCCTGCCGCGCTCCACCTCACACCGGATCCTCGACCAACTCGTGGGCGTGGGCTGGCTGGAGCACATGACGACGGGCTACCGGCTCGGTCCCCGGGCTCTCGGTCTCGGCGGCCGGGACACCGGCCACAGCGCGCTGCGGGCCGCCGCCGCTCCCGCGCTCCACCAACTCGCCGTCCGTACCGGGATGGTGGTGCACTTCGCGGTCCTGGAGGACACCGAGATCTACTACCTGGACAAGGTCGGCGGCCGGTCCGCGGTCGACGTGCCGTCCCGGGTGGGCGGGCGCGCGCCCGCCCACTGCACGGCGCTCGGCAAGGCCATGCTCGCCTGGCTGACACCGGACCAGATCGAATACGAGTACGCCGAGGTCGTCCCGGCCCGCACGCACAGCAGCATCACCACCAGGGACCGACTGCACCAGGAACTCAGCCGCGTCCGCGACCGGCACGGTCTCGCCTACGAGCGGGGTGAGTGTTTCGGCGGCGTCGGCTGCGTGGGGGTCGCCCTGCGGGGCGCCTCCGGGCCCCTCGGCGCGCTGTCCGTGGTCGGCGAGGCCGACGCGCCACTCGAACGGTACGCGCCGCTCGCGCTCGCCGCTGCCCGCGGCATCGTGGACGAACTCGGCCGCCTGCCCCGGATGCCGTCCGCGGTCCTGCCGGCCCGTCGCACCCGGACCGGCCCGCAGTCCGCCCTGCGCGCCTCGGACGGGCGGTCCGTCACCACGATGGGGTAGCCGTTCCGGCCCTGGGCGCGAGGCCGGCCGACCGGCCCGTCTGCCGCCGTACCCGGACCGGTTCGCGGCCCTGACTCCATGCCACGGGCGGGATGGCCCGCCGTCACGGTGGCGCGGTGGCTCCGGCGCGCCACCGTACGGACCGGTTCGCGGCCTCGACCCGCATCCCGGACGGGCGGCCCGTCACCACGACGGCGCAGGGGCCCGGCCGCGGGCACGGGGCTTGCCGGCCGGTTCTCCTGCCGCCGAACCGGGAGGACCGGCGCCCGCCCCTCTTTCCGTGCCGCTGCGGTCAGCGGTGGAACAGCGGCTCCGGCGCGGTCCCGCTGGCCGGGATGTGTGTGCCATGGCGCAGCGGGTGCCTGGTTAGCGTCCATAGCGACAGCGATCCCGACGCCGGAGGTGGCGAGGACCATGACCGAGGTGACGAACCGGGCACCCGGCTACGCCGAGACCTTGCGTGAACTCCCCACGGACGAAGGGGTCTTGCGCTACCACGAGGTCGGGGACGGCCCGCCCCTGCTGTTGCTGCACGGCTCCGGCCCCGGGGTGACCGGCTGGCGCAACTACCGGGGCAACCTGGCCGCGTTCGCCGGCCGCTTCCGCTGTCTGGTCCTGGAGTTCCCGGGATTCGGGGTGAGCGATCCGACCGACGAGCACCCGATGGTGGCCGCGCCGAAGGCAGTGTCGCGCTTCCTCGACGGACTCGGTCTGGACCGGGTCGACGTGGTGGGCAACTCCATGGGCGGGATCGTCGCGGTGAACCTGGCGATCGCCCGGCCCGGCCTGTTCCGCCGCATCGTGACCGTCGGCGGTATCGGCCGCAGCCTGTTCAGCCCCGCCCCCGGCGAGGGCATCAACCTGCTGGTGGACTTCACCGAGAACCCGACCCGGGAAGCCCTGGTGCGCTGGATGCACTCGATGGTGTACGACCCGGCCGTCGTCACCGACGCGATGGTGGAGGAGCGCTGGACGCAGGCCACCGACCCGGACACCCTCGCCGCGGCCCGGCGGATGTACGGACGCAAGGCGATCGCGGCGGGTTTCGCGGCGGCGGAGGCGAGCGACCGGCCGCCGTACTGGGCCATGCTGCACAAGGTCACCGCCCCGACCCTGGTCACCTGGGGTCGCGACGACCGGGTCAGCCCGCTGGACATGGCCCTTTTGCCCATGCGCACCATGCCGAGCGCGGAGCTGCACGTCCTGCCCCGGTGCGGTCACTGGGTGATGATCGAGCAGCAGGCCGCCTGGGAGAGCGCCGTGCTCGCCTTCCTCACCAGGCCCGGCGACGAGACCTGAGACCACCGTCCCACCCGGACGCCGGCGCGGTGGCCTCTATCCTGGAACGGCCGAGGGCCCGAGCCCGGAGAACCGACAGACAGGGAGACCGGTGCCACGAGTCGCCGAGGTACGCAAGAGCGCGGCCGCACCCTCGTCCGATCGTCAGAACGAGCGCTGGGACCGCATGCTGGCCGCCGCCGCCGAGCTCGGGGCCCACACCGCCTACGAGCAGGTGCAGATGCAGGAGATCGCGCGCGTCGCCGACGTGGCGCTCGGCACCCTGTACCGCTACTTCCCGTCCAAGGCACGGCTGTTCACCGCGGTGTTCAACGCCCGGATCGCCCGCTTCGTCGCGGAGGAATGGCCCACCGGCGACGGGGGCGGCGTCCAGAAGGTGGGCGAGCGGCTCACGGCCCTCACCCGCCGCCTCGTCGAACAGCCGCTGCTGTGCGGGTCGATGGTCCGGGCGACCACCGTCGACTACTGCGACCCGTCGGAGCCGCACGCGCCGATGGCCGAGGCCGACATCTACCGCGCCACCCTGCGCACGCTCGGCGTGGAGGACCCCGGCCCCGAGCTGGAGACCGCCGTCCGCATGCTGGTGTACGGCTGGTGGGGCGTCCTCGTGTCCTGCCTCAGCGGACGGACGAGCCCGGACGAGGCACGACGGCAGATCGAGCTGGCGGCGCGGCGACTCCTGGCGGGCGAGGCACCGGGGGAGGAGACGCCGGCGCGGTGAACACCCGCCGGCGCCGGGCCGACCCCGCTCAGTCCGCCACCACCGCCTGCCGCGCCCGCCCGGCCGCGTGCTCCACCGCGAGATGCGCGAACACCATGGCGGGGCCGATCGTGGCCCCCGCGCCCGCGTAGTCGTTGCCCATCACCGACGCGGACACGTTGCCCGAGGCGTACAGCCCCTCCACCGCACCGCCGTCCGCGCGCAGCACCCGCCCCGCCGCGTCGGTGACCAGTCCGCCCTTGGTGCCCAGGTCGCCGGCCTCGATCCGGACGGCGTAGTAGGGCCCGGCGTCGATGGTGTCGAGCACCGGGTTGGGCAGCGTCGGGTCGCCGTAGTAGTGGTCGTACGCGCTGTCGCCCCGGCCGAAGTCGTGGTCCTTGCCCAGCCGGGCGAAGGTGTTGAAACGCTCCACGGTCTGCCGCAGCGCGTCCCCGGGCACCCCGATCGCCTCGGCCAGCGCGGACAGGCTCTCCGCCTTGGCGGCCAGACCGGTGCGGTACCACTCCGCCGGGAAGTCCCTGCCGGGCAGCACACCCGCGAACTGGTAACGGCGGCGGGCCTTCGCGTCGAAGATCTCGTACGCCGGGATGTGACCGCCGTCGAGCTGGGCGTGCACGAAGTTCACGTACGGCGCCGACTCGTTGGCGAACCGGCGGCCCTCGGAGTTCACGATGACCATCGGCGGGATGCAGCGCTCGGAGACCAACGGGAAGACGCCACCCTCCGGCAGGGCCACGCCCGGCATCCACCACGCGTCGTCCATCAGGTCGGTGGCGGCGCCCACCTGTTCGCCGAGACGATGGCCGTCGCCGGTGTTGCCGGGGGCGCCCATGCTGTGGTCGGGGCGGCCGGCCTCCGGGAGGTGCGCCTTGCGCATCTCCAGGTCGTGGTCGAAGCCGCCGGTTGCCAGCAGCACGCCGTGCCGGGCGCGCACGCGCACCTCGCCGTCCTCCCGCCCGACCACGGCACCGGTCACCCGTCCGTCCTCCACGACGAGACGGGTCACCGGTGCCCGCAGCCACAGGGGGATGCCGAGGTCCTTCATGGTCAGGCGCAGCCGGGCGATCAGCGCCGCGCCGAGCGTCTTCATCCTGCGTCGGCGGAACA
Organism: Streptomyces sp. NPDC057253; assembly: GCF_042669125.1. NCBI lineage: Bacteria > Bacillati > Actinomycetota > Actinomycetes > Kitasatosporales > Streptomycetaceae > Streptomyces > Streptomyces sp. NPDC057253. The sequence goes on from NZ_JBHUXV010000100.1 coordinate 19,479, forward strand.
GGTTGGACACCACACGCCAGCCGGCCACCGGGAGCATCCGCCAGGACCGCCAGTCGCGCTGGACCATCATCAGCACCCGTGCCTCGTAGCCCGTCAGCCACAGGCCCATCGGCGCGGGCACGTCCAGGCCCTTCAGATGCCGTTCGTCCTCGCCGAGCAGCCGTCCGTCGATCGGGCGGGGCTCGATGGTCCGTCCCAGCGGCCGGCCGCCCGGCTCCTCCGGGTGGTAGTCCGAGTAGCCGGGGCACCAGCTGAACTCCATGTGGCGGCTGACGCGGTGCAACATCTCCAGGACCTCGGGCCCGCGCTGCGCGTAGACGTCGAGCCGGTCCGCCGGGACCCGGTCGCCGACCACCGCCTGGAGGTAGCGGCGCACCTCGGCGCGTGAGTCGCCCCGGCCCGCCGCCCGCAGTGTCGGGTTGTCGGGAATCCATACGCCGCCACCGGAGAGCGCGGTCGAACCGCCGAACACGTCGGCCTTCTCCACCACGAGGGCCGTCAGTCCGGCGTCGTGCGCGGCGATGGCGCCGACCATGCCGGCCGCGCCGCTGCCCACCACGAGGAGGTCGACCTCCTCGTCCCACGCGCCGTCGTCGCGCTGTGCGGTGTCCCCGTCGACGGAGCGACGGGGCTCGGGAGCCGGGGGAGTCGTGGCCATGTGGAACCTCCGTGCTGGTGCCGAACTGGTGCGGCCCGATCCTCGGAGGTGGAGCCCGCCCGGACCAGACCAGGTCCCGTTCAACGGAACCGCCCGGGAGGCGATGGCCTCCCGGGCGGTGGGTGGTGCGCGGTGGGCGGGAACCGGCGTCAGGCGCCGAAGTCCCAGCTGTGCCCCCAGTAGCTGTCCGCGGTGATCTCCTCGGCGGTGTAGGAGTCCTCGTCGACGAGCAGGCCCTCGCAGCCGATCTCCAGGTCCCAGCCGCCGGGCGTGCGCACGTAGAAGGAGACCATCTTGTCGTTGGTGTGCCGGCCCAGCGTGGACGACACGTGGTAGCCGGCCTTCAGGACCCGGTCCAGGGCCCGCCCGACCTCGTCGAGGGTCTCGCACTCGACCATGATGTGCACCAGCGCCGGCGCCTTCAGCTCCGGCGAGGGGAGCAGGGCGAGACTGTGGTGGCGGGCGTTGACCCCGAGGAAGCGCAGCCGGACCGGCCCGTACTCCGGCGGCGCGGGAAGCCGGAACGCGCCGCGCGGCAGGAAGCCCAGTGTCTCCGTGTAGAAGCGGTAGGCGCCGTCCAGATCGCCCACCGGCACCACGACATGGCCCGCGCCGAGCTTGCCGGTGACGAAGCGGTTGCCGTACGGCGTGGCGAGCGGGCTGTGGTCCAGGGCCGGTCCGTGGAAGATCTCCACGGGTGTCCCGCCGGGCGCCTCGAAGGCGACGGCCGCCTCCACCCTGCGCAGGTCGCACTCCTGCTGCGACAGCGGCTTCGCGGCGATGCCCGCGGCCTCCACGGCCGCCTGGACCCGGCCCAGCGCGAGGTGGTCGCGGACCTCCCAGCCCACCGCCTCCACCCGGTCCTCGGCACCGGGCAGGACCACGATCCGGCCGCCGCGTTCGTCCGCACGCAGGTACAGCGCGTCGGGCTCCGGACCGCTTCCCTCGGCGAACCCCGCCGTCTCGAAGGCGAAGGCCCGCCACGGTGCCATGTCGGCGGTCCGGACCCGGACGTAGCCCAGCGAGCTGATGTCGCCCATGAAGTTCCCCTCTTTCCAGTCGACTTGACGTCTCTTCGTGCTGTGCCTCGGTGCGAGGCGGGTGATCAGATCAGCGCGCGCAGCGGCCCCTCCGGCTCGACGCCCAGGGAGGTGAGCGCGGCGGAGTGGTAGATCGAACCGGGGGTGTGGATGGCGTGCTGGAGACCGACGTGCGCGTCGCGCCAGAAGCGCTGCATGACGTTGTGCCGACGCACCGCGTTCCCGCCGGAGCGGGCGAAGATCTCGTCCACCGCGCCGACCGCGCGCCAGGCACACCGGATCTGGTTGCGCCGTACGACCGCCCGGTCCTCGAAGGTGATCGGCTGCCCGGACTCGGCCTGGTCGTACAACCGGCTGATGCCGTCAAGGAGCTGGGTGCGGGACGCGCCGATCTCGGCGGCCGCCTCCGCGATCGCGGACAGCACGTACGGGTCGTCCTTGATCTTCGTGCCCATCGCCGTGACACGGTCGCGCTGGTAGTCGATATGCGCGGCGAGCGCGCCCTCGGCGATGCCCACCACCGCCGCCGTGATGCCCAGCGGGAACATCGCCCAGAACGGGAGCCGGTACAGCGTCTCGGAGCGGCCCGTCCGGTCCGCCGCCGTCGGACCCTCCGCGACGTCCGCCATCTCGACGGTCCGGTACTCGGGCACGAAGGCGCCGTCCACGACGACGTCCTTGCTGCCCGTGCCGCACAGGCCGATCACGTCCCAGGAGTCCGGCACGATCGTGTAGTCGGAGCGGGGCAGGACCACGTGCAGCATCTTCACCGGCTGCTGCGGCTTGCCGTCGGGGCCCCCGACCAGCGCGCCGAGGAACACCCAGTCGCAGTGGTCGGTCCCGGAGGAGAAGTTCCAGTGGCCCCTCAGCGTGTACCCGCCCTCGACGGGTGTGGCGATGCCCTGGGCCGCGTACGGCGAGGCGATCCAGGTGTCCGGGTCCTCGCCCCACACCTCCGTCTGCAGCCGGCGGTCCATCACGGCCATCTCCCACGGGTGCACACCGCCGACGCCGCACACCCAGCCGGTCGACCCGCAGTGCCGGGCCACCGCCATGACCGCCTCGGCGAAGTCCCTCGGATGAGCGGCGTAGCCGCCGAATTCTCTCGGCTGCAACAGCCGCATCACACCCGCCTGCCGGACGAGTTTGACGCTCTCGTCCGACAGCCGGCCCAGGTTCTCCGTCTCCTCGGCCGTCGCCGCCAGCAGCGTCGCGGCCTCCTCGACCCGGTGGACCACCTCGTGCGCCATCCCAACCTCCCGATCCTCGCCGCGAACCGGTCCCACGGGTACGCCGCCCCGCGGCGCCGTCGCCCGGTCGGCCCGACGCTAGGCCCGGGCGGGAACGCCCCCCGCATGCGTCTCCCGCTGAACGGGACCGCCGTGTGCGGGAGGCGGCCGTTCCCTTCCTCGCGCTGTCAGGCGGCTCGCACCACGAGCGTCGCCCGGGAGTACCCACGCATCCCGGTCAGCGGGAGCGGGCCTTTGGGGGCGCGGGCCCGGTTCGCACGATGACGATCCAAGGTGACGCCGCACAGCCGATCTCGTGTGCGCCGCCGCCGCGCCGAGAGCCATCGCCGCGCACATCATGGAGGACCGATGACAACAGCCGAGTCGGGCGAGCAGGTCCGCGTCATCGAGGTGGGAGCGCCCCCCGTCCGGTACGCGCGGGGCTGGCACTGCCTGGGCCTCGCCGACACCTTCCGGGACGGCAGGCCGCACGCGGTCCAGGCCTTCGGCACCAAGCTCGTGGTCTTCGCCGACAGCGGCGGCCAGTTGCGCGTCCTCAACGGCTACTGCCCGCACATGGGCGGCGACCTGACCCAGGGCGAGGTCAAGGGCGACGAGATCGCCTGCCCCTTCCACGACTGGCGCTGGTCCGGCAACGGCCGCTGCGCGAGCATCCCGTACTCCAAACGCGTCCCGGTACGCGCCCGCACCAAGTCCTGGCCGGTCCTGGAGCAGAACAAACAGCTCTTCGTCTACCACGACCCGCAGGGCAACCCGCCGCCGCCCGAGCTGGACATCCCGCGCGTCGACGGGGCCTTCTCCGACGAGTGGTCGGACTGGACCTGGAACTCGATCCTGATCGAGGGCTCCAACTGCCGTGAGATCGTGGACAACGTGGTCGACATGGCCCACTTCTTCTACGTCCACTACTCGTTCCCCGTGTACTTCAAGAACGTGTTCGAGGGCCACCTCGCCACCCAGTACATGAACTCCACCGCCCGCGACGACGTCAACCTCGGCACCACCTACTCCAAGGCGGAGGGCGAGCAGAAGCGCGTCAGCCGCTCCGAGGCGACGTACTTCGGACCGTCGTACATGATCGACTGGCTGTACGGCTCCAACGGACTCATCGAGACCGAGACCGTCCTCATCAACTGCCACTACCCGGTGAGCCCGACCAGCTTCGTGCTGCAGTGGGGCTGCATCGTCAAGAAGACACCGGGCCAGCCCGACGAGGTGGCGCAGCAGATCGCCGAGGCTACCGCGAAGGGTGTCGAGGCCGGCTTCCTCCAGGACGTCGCCATCTGGCAGAACAAGACCCGGATCGACAACCCGCTGCTGTGCGAGGAGGACGGCCCGGTCTACCAACTCAGGCGCTGGTACGAGCAGTTCTACGTCGACGTGGAGGACGTCAGCCCGGAGATGACGAACCGTTTCGAGTTCGAACTCGACACCGAGCGCGCCGTGGAGTTCTGGACCGGCCAGGTCGAGGAGAACCTCAAGCGCCAGGGCGGCGTGCCGCTCCGGCCGGCATGAGCGCCGAAGTGCGGGTCCCGCCGGCGGACCCCGTGCGCACCTCCCACCTGCAGGCCCTGTCCTGCGAACGCTGCGCCACGACCGTGCTGGTGCGCAAGAGCAGCCTGGCGCAGACCTCCGTGCAGTGGCCCGACGGAGCCGGGGGCTGTGCCGAGTTCGCCGAGGTGCGCGCCGGGGACGGACCGCCGCGCACCGCGGTGATCCCCACCTGCACCCGGCTGCGGGCGACGATCGAGGAGGCCGTACGGGCGGGCCGGCTGACGGTGGTCGACGGGTGACCGCTCCGATCCGCACCCTGCGCGTCACCGAGGTGACCCCGGAGACGGACGACGCGGTGTCCGTCACCTTCGAGGCCTCGGACGGCGACGAACTCCGTTACCAGCCAGGCCAGTTCCTCACGCTGCGCATACCGGCGCCGGACGGCTGGGTGGCCCGTTGCTACTCGCTGTCCAGCGCCCCCGGCGACGCCCGCCCGACCGTCACGGTCAAACGGGTGCCCGGCGGCATCGCCTCGAACTGGATCTGCGACCGGCTCCGCCTCGGCGACACCGTCGACACCCTCGCCCCCGCCGGCCGGTTCACTCCCGCGGCGGAACAGCGCGACCTGCTGCTCTTCGCGGCGGGCAGCGGAATCACCCCGGTGATGTCGGTCCTGCGCGCACGGGTCCGCGAAGGCGGTACGGCCGTGCTGGTGTACGCCAACCGCGACGAACGGTCGGTGATCTTCGCCGACCAACTGCGCCGTCTGACCGAGGCACACCCGGACCGGATCCGGGTGGTCCACTGGCTGGAGACGCTCCACGGCCTGCCCGACCCCGCCCGGCTGGCCGCGCTCTCACAGCCCTGGGCGGGCGCCGACGCGGCCCTGCTCTGCGGGCCCGCACCCTACATGCGGGCGGCGGCCGAGGCACTGGAGCGGCTCGGGATGCCCCGGTCCAGGGTGCTCACCGAGGAGTACCGCTCCCTCGCGTCCGACCCGTTCGCCGGCCTGACCGAGGTGCCCGCGACACCCACCGCCGACGAGCCGGGCGCCGCCACCGTGACCGTCCGGATCGACGGCGAGCGGCGGACCCTGCCGTGGCCCGCCCGGACGACCCTGCTCGACCTGCTGCGCGCCCGTGACCTCGACGCCCCGTTCTCCTGCCGGGAGGGCGCGTGCAGCGCCTGCGCCTGCCGGGTCGTCGACGGCGAGGTGAAGATGCTCCGCAACACCGTGCTGGAGGAGGAGGACCTCGCCGACGGCTACGTCCTGGCCTGCCAGGCGGTACCGCTCTCCGACCACGTCGAGGTCGTCTACGACTGAGCCGCACCCGCTCACCATTCAACCTTAGGAGTTCCGATGCGCCCGAGCGTGAACGCGCGGACGTTCCGAACCGCCCTGGGCCAGTTCGCCACCGGCGTCACCGTGATCACCGGACTGGACGGCGACGAACCGGTCGGTCTGGCCTGCCAGGCGTTCTCCTCGCTGTCCCTCGACCCGCCGCTGGTGCTGTTCTGCCCCGGGCACACCTCGACCAGCTGGCCGCGCATCCGCGCCTCCGGCCGCTTCGGGGTCAACGTCCTGGCCGAGGACCAGCGCGCGGTCTGCGAGGCGTTCGGCAGCACGAGCGGCCCCAAGTTCGACGCGGTCGGCTCCCGGCGCACCCCCGGCGGGACGGTCGTGCTGGACGGCGTCCTGGCCTGGCTCGGCTGCACCGTCGAGACGGTCTACGACGGCGGCGACCACGACATCGTCGTGGGCCGGGTGCAGGAACTGAGCGTGGAACGGCAGGACGGGCCGCTGCTCTTCTTCCGGGGCGGCCACGACCTGCCGGACGCGGCGCTGACGTCCAGCGGGCGTTGAAGCGGCGTCGAGTGGGCGTTGAGGCGGATGGGGCCACCGCCTTCGTGCACGGTGCGTCAGCCTCGTCCGAATCCGGTGCCCCCGCAGGTCCGGGTACCGGCCCGGCCCGGACGGCGACAGATCGAGCGTGGTGGGCGAACCGGTCGATGCCGCGGTTTCCGGGCTGCGGTGGACCGTCATGCCGCGCGCGCAGCGGGAGCACATCCTGGATGCAGTCCGAAGCCCTCACACCCGGCGGCCGGTTCACCGCTTCGCCTGTCCGCAGGCGCCCGCCACCTCGCCGCCGAACCGGCCCTTCGTCTCTGTTCGTGCACCGGGCCACCCACGAGCCGTGACCGCGACGGCGAGGATCGCGCCCGAACGCCCACCGCGACGCATCGAGCAGTTGGCTTCAACTACGTCGGCGTCATCAGTGGAGCCGCGGCCAGCGGACTGCCCGGCGCCGGCGGCCACTTCCGCCTCGCGTACGCCGTCCCGGCGACCCTGGCGCCGCCGCTCAGTGGGCCACCGTTCGCCTTGGGTCCTCGGCGTGCCGGAGCCCGGCCGGTACGCCCCTTCGGGCCCGGGATGCCGGGGGTGGTGAAAGGGCGCAGCGGCCACCGGTCGTGCCGTGGAGTCGAGGGCGGACACCAGTGGCCCGTCCGTCGCCGAAACGACCTGCACGACGAGCCGGTGGGCGACCACCGGTCCGCGGTGGTCAGTTCAACAAGTAGGGCCGTCAAAGGTGCACGGCGGCGCCGGGTCGTAGTGATACGGAGGTTTGGCCACGGCGCGGACAGTCGAATGTCCTGCTGGTGATGCCAGACCGGACAGAGCAAGTGCAGCAAAGGCGACGGCCGTTGCTGTCGACAGAATACGGACTACGTGCAGGCGCACTTTTCCTCCATTGAGACATTGAGAGAAGCAGATGCTTGCGGCGCGCATGCACACGCTAACGTGTGCATGCGTCTCGAGAATTGCGGCGTATGGGGCAGCGGAGTGCAAGGGGCGGCAAAGAAGGTCCCAAGTGCAGGTCGGGTGTGCAGGGGGGCAGCCGGTGGACGTCAGGCAGGGCCGCCGGGCGCTGAAGTGCCGCACCCCGTAGGTGAGATGGACATCGTCACGGAGGCCGGGCGGACGGCGGCCACGCGGCCCGAGCTCGAACAGCGCTCACGGCCGTGGTCCCAGATGTCCACGCCCTCGCCGCATGCGTCAACGCCCAGGGCGGGGTCGGCAGCTGTGCGTGGTGTGGACGGTCGTCCCGGCTCCTGACAGCGGGCACGGGTGCGCGCGAGACGGCCACAGGGCCGGGTGCCGGCTGAGCCGTCGGCTCGCCGGCCGCGCACTGGTCCGATGTCCTGCCCCTCGCCCGGACAGGGGGGTACGTCCGGGCGAGGGTGCCTGTCACTCGCCCGGGTGGGAGAGCTCGATGTCGTGACCTTCCGCCCGGGAGCCGATGGTCACGTGGTCGGCCCGCGGCGGGTAGCCGGCCGCCGTGACCGTGTACTCGCCGCCGTCGAGGTCGATGAAGCCGTACGCGCCGTCCTCGCCGGTGGTGGCGGTGGCCACCACGTTTCCGGCCGCGTCGACCAGGGTGACCCGGGCGTCGTTCATCGGTCGGCCGGCGGCCCTGACCACACCCTGTAGCTGCGAGCCGTAGGTCAGCGCGATCTCGGTCCTGGTCACGCCGTGCGTGGCGACCTCGACGGGCATCACCAGCGGCCGGTACCCGGCCGCGGTGACCGCGAGAGTGACCTGGCCGGGGACCAGCGCGGCGAAGTCGAACGTGCCGTCCGCCCCCGAGACTCCGGTGTCGATCACCTCTCCGCGCACATCGGCCGCGACCACCACGGCACCGCCGACCGGTTCCTTGGTGTCGGCCGACCTGACGGTGCCGAGCAGACCACTGGTTCCGGAGAGCAGGACGTCGTACGTGACCGGATCGGGGCCGATCACGACCGTCGACGCCTGGGGCTGGTAGCCGTCTGCGGACGCGATGAGCACATAGCTGCCGACACCCGGTGCGTCCAGCCGGTACGAGCCGTCCGGGCGGGACAACGCGCGGCCCAACTGCCGTCCGCCCAGGGAGATCAGTGTGACGGCGGCCCGCGCGACGGGCGTGTCCTCGGCGCCGCGGACCCGCCCGACGACCGGTGTTCCGCTGGACGACGGCATCGGGGCCGTGCCGTTCGCGGTCGACGTCGGGACGCCGGCGGAGAGCGGCCGCTGAGCCTCGTACGGGGGATGGGCGGTGGCAGAGGCGACCGGGGCCGGCGCGGTCTCCTCGTCGGTGCGGCGGCGCAGGCCGAGCGCCGCGAGAACGGCGCCGACGAGGGCGAGGATCCCGGTGACCAGTACGGCCGTGTGGACGCCGTTCATGAAGGCGGTGTGGCTGCCCTCCGTCACCGCCGCCCTGAGCTGTGCGGGCATCGAGCCGGTGACCGGGGCGACGCCCATGGCGACCGCGTCCTTCGCCTCGGCGAGGCGGGAGGCGACCGGGCCGGGCACCCCGGCGTCGGTGAGCGAGCCGGTGAGGGTGGAGCCGACGCGGCTGCTGATGATCGAGACGAGGACCGAGGTGCCCAGTGCGCCGCCGATCTGCAGCGCGGTGCCCTGCAGTCCGCCCGCGACGCCGCCGTCCCTGACCGGGGCGTTGCCGACGATCGCGTCGGAGGACGCGGACATCACCATGCCGACGCCGAGGCCGAGCGCGGCGAACGGCGGCCACATGGCGGCGTAGGAGGAGTCGGCGCTCCAGGCGAGCATCGTGAACGCGGCGCCGGCCTGCAGCGCCATGCCCAGCGGCATGGTCAGACGCGGGCCGAACCGCTCCGTGAGCTTCGCGCCGATCGGCGAGGCCACCATGGAGACGAGGCTGAGCGGCAGAGTGCGCACCCCGGCCTGGACGGGCGTGAAGCCGCGGACGTTCTGCAGGTACAGCATCACGAAGAAGATCACGCCGAGCAGGACGAAGAAGTTCAGCGCGGTGACGAACGTGCCGATGGTCAGGGCGGGGCTGCGGAACAGGCGCATGGGCAGCAGAGGGTGCGTCACACGGGTCTCGTACCAGCCGAAGAGGACCAGGACGACCAGGCCCGCGCCGATCGAGCCGAGCGTGCCGCCCGAGGTCCAGCCCCAGGTCTCGCCCTTGACGACGCCGAAGACGACCGCGAGCAGTCCGAGCGCGAGCAGAACGACACCGGGCACGTCGAACTTCTCGTCCGCGGCTGCCTCGTTCCTCGACTGCGGCAGCACGAACAGGCTGAAGACGAGGGCGATGACGCCGATGGGGGCGTTGATGTAGAAGACCGACTCCCAGTTGACGTGCTCGACGAGCAGTCCGCCGACGATCGGGCCGAGCGCGGTGGAGACGGACGAGATCATCGCCCAGATGCCGACGGCCATGCCGAACTTCTTCGGTGGGAACACCGCGCGCAGCAGGGCGAGGGTGTTGGGCATGAGCATCGCGCCGAAGAGTCCCTGTGCGGCGCGGAAGGCGATGGCGCCGTCGATCGAGCCGACGAGGCCGATGGCGACGGACGACAGGGTGAACCCGACGACGCCGACGAGGTAGAGGGTCCGGCGTCCGAGGCGGTCGCCGAGCTTGCCGCCGAGGATGAGGGCGGCAGCGAGCGCGAGCAGGTAGGAGTTGGTGACCCACTGCAGTTCGGCCGTGCTGGCGTGCAGGTGGCGGGCGATCTCGGGGTTGGCGATCGCGACGACGGAGCCGTCGAGGCCGACCATGAACAGGCCGAAGGCGACGGCGATGAGGGTCAGCCAGGGGTTGGCCCGCAGATCGCGGGACCGGGAGGCGTGGGTCTGCCGGGCGGGCGCCCCGGAGACAGCGGTGACAGGCATGGGCGAGGTGTCCTCGGAGTGTGTGGCACGCGAGAGAACGCGTGGACGTATGGGGTTGTGGTGGGGGGAGTGGTTGGTGGTGGGGAGTGGGGTGGGCAGCACACCCGGCCCCGGCCGTGTCGACGGCGAGGGCGGTGTGCGTGCGGAGGCCGCGACCGGTCAGACGGAGTGGTCGCGAAGGCGCTGGGCGAGGCTCGCGAGGGCGCCCAGCGCCGAGCCGAGGGCTTCGGTCTCGCCGTCGGTGAGGGTGCGCAGCGCGGACGCGAGCTGCCCGATCGCGACATCCTCGGCCTCGGTGATGCGCCGACGGGCCTCGGCCGTGACACGAAGGTGCGCGACACGCTTGTCGGTGTCGTCCTGGTGGCGTTCGAGCATGCCCGCGTCGGTGAGGCCGGTGACCAGGGCGCTGACGTTGTTCGGCTTCATCAGCAGCGCGCTGGCGGCTTCGTGGACGGTGGCGTCGTCGTTCTCGGCGACATACCGAAGGAGCGCCAGCTGGCGCTCGGGGGGCTTGGGGTAGGGCAGTCGCGCCGCGATACCCCGTTCGACAGAGCGGTTCAGCGCGGGCAGACACGCCGCGAGGCCTGCGGCCACGTGGTCGATGCGCTGGCTCCGGCTCTGGTGAGCCGTGCTGGCTCCGGACATGCCCGCAAGTTATCTATCAAGGCATACCTATGTCAACATACCCATCGCGTTTGTTGCCATGGAAACGAATCTGGTGTACCTTTGATTCTGTGTCAACAAACAGCGTTCTCGTTCCGTCCGGGAACGGCCCGAGTCGGCCGACCGGCGTGAGGGCGGCTCACTGTCCGAGGCACTGTCCGATGCCCACGTCACGGATCACTTCATCTTTGAGCCGTGACCCTGGGGCGGACCAGGAGCGTTTCGTTCATCCGCGAGCACGCCGGCTGTCACATCGACGTGATCCGATCGGGCTCTGATGGGTTTCCGAGCCTGGGCCGGGGTCCTCACGTGCCTGAGCCAGGTGCCACCCCGTGACCATGTGAAGGCCTCGTCGTTCCGCGCGCGCCCCGTCAGGCCGCCCGCGACGCCGCCGGTGTCCGAGTGACCGACGGCCGGCGTGGGACGACGGACACGGGGGACATGTCCTCCGCGTCGGGGCGGCGGAAACTCTGGATCATTCGCGGACTGCGGCAGCACATGCCGTCGCCGTCCGTGCATCTGGGAAGGCGTCACATGAACAAGGTCGAAGAGGCGTCGGGCTTCGGGGAAACCGCGGACCGTCCGCCGGTGACCGAGGGCTCCGCGTCGATGTCCGACCACCGGGGATGGATCCTGGCGGTGCTGGGGGCGGCGCAGCTGATGGTCGTGCTCGACAACACGATAGTGAACGTCGCGCTGCCCTCGGCGCAGGCGGACCTCGGCTTCGGTACCGGTGGCCGGCAATGGGTCGTCACCGCCTATGCGCTGGCCTTCGGGAGCCTGCTCCTGCTCGGCGGACGCCTGACCGACCTGATGGGGCGAAAGCGGGCGTTCATCATCGGTCTGATCGGTTTCGCCGGCGCCTCGGCCGCCGGTGGTGCGGCCACCGGTTTCGGCATGCTGATCGCGGCCCGCGCCGTACAGGGCGCGGCCGGTGCCCTGCTCGCGCCGGCCGTGCTCTCCCTGATCACCACGACGTTCCCGGGCGGAAGGTCGCGCACGCGCGCGTTCGCCATCATCGGCACCATCGTCAGTGCCGGAGGGGGGATGGGCCTCGTCCTGGGAGGCGTCCTCACCCAGTACATCAACTGGCGATGGACGATGTACGTCAACGTCGTGTTCGCGGTCGGGGCGGCCCTCGGCGCGTGGCTGCTCCTGCCGAGCCGGCGGGCCGACGAGCGCCCCCGGATGGACCTGATCGGAACCGTCCTGGCGTGCCTGGGTCTCCTGGGTGTCGTGTTCGGCTTCGCCCAGGCCGAGACCCGGGGCTGGGCCTCGCCGGTCGTGCTGGGGTCGCTGCTCGGCGGTGTGCTGGTCCTGGCCGGCTTCGTGCTGCGTCAGCACCTCGCGCCGGCGCCGTTGCTGCCGCTGCGGGTGCTGCGCAACCGTGAACGCGTCGCCGCCTACGTCAACCGCTTCGCCTCCTCCACGGGCAACTTCGGCATCATCTTCTTCACCACCTTCTTCCTCCAGGAGAACCTGCATCTGTCCCCGGTGCTGGCGGGCCTGGGCACCCTGCCGGTGGTCATCGGAGTCATCGTCTCGTCGAACGTCCTCGGCAGCGCCTCCTGGCTGGTCCGTATCCGGCCGAAGGTGGTCATCATCGCCAGCCTGGTCCTCACGGCCGCCAGCCTGGTGTGGCTCAGCAGGCTCGAACCCTCGTCGTCGTACTGGACCGTGGTGCTGGGCCCGCTGTTCCTCTTCGGCATCGGCCAAGGGGTCAACACCACACTCGCCATGAGCAACGCGCTGGTCGGGCTCGACCCCGACGACGTCGGAGTGGGATCCGCGCTGTTCTCGGTGATGCAGCAACTCGGCGGTTCCGTCGGAACGGCCCTGCTGTCGACCGTCGCCAGCACCGTCACCGCCGGATACCTGAGCTCCCACGCCGGCTCCCGCGACGCGGCGGCCGTACACGGGTACAACGCGGCGTTCCTGACCATGGCGGCCGTCTTCGCGAGCGCGGCGCTGTTGTGCGGGATCCTGATGCGCTCCGGGAAGACACGCTGAGCTGCACGCGGAATGGGTGTAGGGGACCCGGAGACCGGTTCGGCCCGCGCAGCTGTGCTGGGCGTTGCGTGTCGGTCGGCGCCACGAGGGCGGCATGTCGTAGGGAAGCGGGAGCCGGGGTGGGGGACCTCGTGCCATGGACCCGCAGCGACGCCTGGTCCCGGAGACTCTTGGGTGGGGCTCGAACAGACCGGGGCCGACCCGCAGTCCGCGCGGCGGTCGCCCCGGATGCATGCGGGTCTGCCGCCTCACTCCCCGCCGAGGTTCCGCCGGCGTCGTCAACTCCGAAGTCGCCGGTCGGTGCGGCGGTGAGGGCACGCCAGGCGGATGGGTGCTCCGCGGACCGCTCGGCGGTCGCGCAGGCGGCCCGCGGCCTCAGTCGGCCGGAACCTCGTCGTGTTCGGTGGCCAGGTGCTTGGTCACGAGCTCGGTGATGTCGCCCAGCGTCTCGAGTTGTTCGCTGGTGAGCAGGTCGGCGAAGCAGTGGCGTACGGCTTCGAGCTGGATCCGGGAGGCGACCCGGACGGCGGCGAGTCCCGACTCGGTGAGCACGACGTCGAAGCCGCGGGCGTCGTCGCAGGAGGCTCGCGTGATGGTGCCGCGGCTCTCCATGCGGGTGATCTGCCGGGACAGGCGGCTCCGGTCCCACTGCAGGATCCGGCAGAGGTCGCGGGACCGGATCCGGTGCCCCGGTGCTTCCGACACATGGAGCAGGACCGAGTAGTCGGCCTCGCTCAGGCCGCACTTACGGGTCAGGCGCCTCGCCAGGAGCGCCGTCATGTTGATGCGCATCTCCTGGAAGCCGCGCCAGGCCCGCTCTTCCCGCTCGTCGAGCCACCTTGGTTCCATGATGACCACTCTAACATTTGTTGACATGGAAACTAAGTGTGGTCTAGTTTCGGTTCCATGGAAACAAACGGGGCGACCGTGCTCCCGAAGCAGGACCGCGCCAAGCCCGCGCCCGGGGTCAACGCACTGTCCAACCGGGTGGTCGAGGGCGGCTACGCCGCTGACGGGCAGCCGTCCGCCGCACTGTTCTTCTGGTCCCACACGCGCTTCCTGAGCGACTTCACCTTCGGACTGCACCCCCACGAGGGGTTCGAGATCATCTCGTTCATCCTCGAAGGACGTACGCGCCACTTCGACACCAAGACCGACCGCTGGCTGGACCTGAGGAGCGGAGACGCCCAGATCATCCGGTCGGGCTCGGGTCTGTGGCATCGCGAAGGCGCCACCGAAGGCGCGCGGGTCTTCCAGATGTGGTTCGACCCGGGCTTCGACACCGCGCTGCGAACCGAGCCGTCCTACACCGACCACCCCGCCGCGCAGTTCACGCCGCGACCGGTCGGCGACGCCCTCGTCACCGACCAGGTGGGCGGGCAGGGGCCGGTACGGGCGCACACGGAGGGGCTCTCGATCCGTCGTGTCGCCGTCCCGCGCGGGGCCCGGGCGGAGCTGGAGGTCGGCGCGGGCCGCTTCACCCTGGTCTACGTCCTCGGCGGTGAGGCCACGGTCAACGGCGCCCGCGCGGCGACCGACGACACCGTTTCCCTGAGCGGCGCATCCGCGATGACCGTCGAGGCGGCCGAACCGGCCGACCTCTTCCTCGTCTCGCTCCCCAGTCACCCGGCCTACCAGCCGGTCCGCGGGCGCTGACGGCCCGCTTCAGCATCATTTACCCCACAACTGGAGAACAGTCATGGCCACCTTGCTGCACATCGATTCCTCCGCCTACCCCGGCCAGGCGTCCACGTCCCGCGTGGTGACGGAGGCCTTCCGCGCCGCGTGGGAGGAGCAGCACCCCACCGGGACCGTGATCTACCGCGACCTCGCCGCCGACCCGGTGCCCCACATCACGGCCGACGCCTACCTGGCCGGCATGGCCGACCCGGCCCAGCGCACGCCCGAGCAGGCCGCCGCCTTCGCCCTGCGTGAGCAGCTCATAGCGGAGCTGGAGAACGCGGACGCCGTCGTGATCGGCGCTCCCATGTACAACTTCTCCATCCCCTCCAGCCTCAAGGCGTGGCTGGACCACGTGATCCTCCTGGGCCGCACGGCCCGTGGCGAGGACTCGAAGGTCAAGGGCACGCCCGTGACGGTGGTCACCAGCCGCGGTGGCTCGTACGCACCCGGTACGCCCCGGGCGCCTTACGAGTACGTCCTCAACTACCTGGAGGCCGTCCTGACGGCGACTCTGGAGGTGGAGACCCACTTCATCGTGGCCGACCTGACGCTGGCCAAGGTCATGCCCGGGATGGAGGAGCTCATCCCGCTCGGCGAGAAGTCCCGGACTGACGCCCTTGAGCAGGCGGAGTCCAGGGCCAAGGAGCTCGTGGGGCGCCTCGCGGCGTAGCCGGGCCCGGCGACAAGCCAGGAGACAAGCCAGGGTCGCCTTCCCCCTCCCCGGTTGC
The DNA here is from genome assembly GCF_042669125.1 of Streptomyces sp. NPDC057253. Taxonomy (NCBI): domain Bacteria; kingdom Bacillati; phylum Actinomycetota; class Actinomycetes; order Kitasatosporales; family Streptomycetaceae; genus Streptomyces; species Streptomyces sp. NPDC057253. The sequence continues at coordinate 34,706 of NZ_JBHUXV010000100.1, forward strand.
GCGTCCCGCACCGAAGCGGCCGAGTATCCACTCGGCCGCTTCGGCTCGTTCGCGGGCAGTCCGGTTTCGCGCGGGCGGGCACGGCACGGTACCTGAGGGAAGCCGGATGCAGTTCGGCGCCGAGCGCGGCGGCGGTGACTCGTACCGCGAGGGCCGTGAGACCGTTTCCCGGGAAGCCGGGCGATATCTCGCCTCTGTCGGAAACGGTCCGGCGCATGCCCGGGGTCCTGTGGTCCTGTGGTCCGCGTCCGACCGGGGGCGTGAGGGCCGTGTCCACCCGGGTGGCTGGCCCCTGCCGTCAGTCCGCGGCGGCCATCCGCCGGTGCCGGGCCACGACGCTGCTCGGCGTGACCCCGTACGCCTGCTTGAAGACACGGCTGAAGTGCGCCATGTCGTTGAAGTCCCAACGGAAGGCCACGTCGGTGACCGTCGTGCTGCCGCCGCCCCGGGCGAGTCCCCGATAGCAGACCCTCAGGAGCGCCGGCGGATCCAGCGTCCCACCGTGCTGTCCGTGTCGCCGAACGCCAGATGGAGGGTGCGCACCGAGACGTCGAATGCCTCGGCCACGGAGGAGGCGCACAGGTCCGGGTCGTCGAGGTGGTCCTCGATGTACGGGCTCACGGCGGCCAAGGTGCGCGAACGCGGCCGTACGACGCGGCGTTCGGCCGGCGTTCCGGGGCCGGCGGACAGCAGGCGTAGGAGAACAGCGACGTGTCCACAGCGCTGCCGGCAGCCCGGAGGCACTGGAGGTCACCGGCGCGCACACGGTCCGGTCCGCGGGGCAGGCTCTGGAGGACTACCCGCGCGTACACGGTCCGGGCCGCGACCTGAGCGTCCTGACGGGACGGCTGACGCGACGCGCCCGCCGTCCCGTCGTCAACCGGGCCGGCTTCCGGGAGGACCGTGGGTGCACACGGCCCGCCTGAAGCCGAGCAGGCTCCGGGCTGGATCAGCTGGATCAGCGGGCCGTGACCGGCGCCGGTTCCACCGGTGCCGTGTCCCCGCCCGCACCGGCCGCCCGGCGGGGCGCGGACCAGGGCCAGGACCACCAGGCCCGCCACGAGGCCGACCGAACCGGCGGTCACCAGCGCCGAGTTGAGCCCCGAGGCGAACGCGGACCGCAGCACGTGCTCGGGGAACGCGTGCCGCAGGAAGGCCGCGCCACCCCCCCCGCCAGGGTGTCCGCGTCATGCGGCAGGGTGTCAGCCATGCATGAGGTCAGCACGGTGTCGTAGACGGCGACCATCAGCGCGTACCCGAGCTGCCGGAGGGGGTTCACCCACCCCGCCTGCCATGCCCGACCGCCCCGCGGGGACCGCGGCGAGCGCCGCCCCGGAGGTGGTGGGGGAGAGGAGCCCGGTGCCGACACCCACCAGGACCAGGCCGAGGACGAGGGACGTCCAGCCGAAACCCGCGTCGAGGGACGCCTGCGCGAAGGACCCGGCGGCGAGCAGCAGCGGGCCCGCTCCCATGGTCCACCGTGCGGCGATCCTGGGCGACAGCGCGCCGACCGTCGTCGCGACCACCATGGCCGCGGCCGGCAGCATCCTGAGGCCGCCGTCCGCCGGGGCTTGAGGTGGAAGTTCGGGGCGCCGTCCGACGAGCAGATCGTCCTCCTGCGCCCCGAACAGCTGCCGGAGCCGGGCCGGCCCGTATCGCGCCCGAGGACGAACCCCTCGCCGTCCTCCACCGCGACCGCGGGGCCGCCATCCACCCTCATGGTCACCGTCCGCGCGAGGAGCACCGTCGTACGCGCGGCGGGCACCTGGGTGCCCGC